>JBDSJK010000397.1:0-4121 GCA_039917535.1 Burkholderiales bacterium | reverse complement strand
TGCTCTCGACGCCGCCCGCGATCATCAACTGGGTTTCGCCACTCTTGATCGCACGCGCCGCCGTGCCGGTGGCTTCCATGCTGGATCCACACAGGCGATTCACCGTCATGCCCGGCACGTCGACGGGCACACCGGCAAGCAGGCTCGCCATATGGGCGACGTTGCGATTGTCCTCGCCCGCCTGATTGGCGCAACCATAAATCACATCGTCCACCGCTTTCCAATCGACCTGCGGGTTACGCGCCATCAACGCTTTAATGGGCAGCGATGCGAGATCATCAGTGCGAATCGATGACAAAGAGCCGCCGTAGCGGCCGAAGGGTGTGCGGATTGCGTCAACGATATATGCTTCTGACATGTTGGTTCCTTTAGTGACAGTTATAAGCAGCTTCGTCATTCCCGCGCAGGCGGGAATCTAATTATTTTGTTCATAACAACTTGGATCCCCCCTAGCAGGATGCGTTCGGTCTTGTAAGCCCGAACCGTTTCGCAGGGAGCTTGTGTCCTGGCCGAAACTCGGGCTCCACCCTGCGCGGGGGCGACGACCCATTTGTTATTCGGTTAGGTAATCCTCAATACGTGTCACGAATACGAACTTTCCTTTGCACAGGAAATAAATGTAAATCAAATCTACTTGAAATGGCACCCCATAATCCTGCGCGCAACTTGATCACGATAATGATTGCGAGCAGTCCTAACCCAACGAGATACCAACTGCCGTAGTCGGCGAAGAATTTGTTCAGCGCCCAGAAAATCAATGCGCCGAGGATCGGCCCTTCGATAGTACCGATGCCGCCGATCATCACGATAAAAATGGTAAACGCAGTCCAGTTGACGCCGAACGCGACGTCGGGCGAGATGCGTAGGTTACTAAGGTAATACAAAGCCCCGGCCAACCCCGCGCCAAAACTGGCGAGCACATAGACAATAAGCTTGGTGGATTTCACGTTGATGCCCTGGCTCTCGGCAGCAACTTCGCTATCGCGGATCGCCGTGAGCGCGAGGCCAAAACGAGAACGTAACAAGCCATAGACTAGGCCCACGGCGAAGATCACCGCACCCAGCGCAAGCCAATAGGTGATCATTTCGCGCGTGGCTTTGGGTATGCCCGCCAGGGCGGTAAGGCTCGCACCCGAGCCGCCGCCGAGTGACGAAATGTTGGCAAAGAGGAGCCGATAGACTTCAGCAACTACCCAAGTAGCGATCGCGAAGTACCCCCCTTGCAGGCGAAACACGAAGCGCGATGTGGGCAGTGCAAAGAGCGCGGCGATCAGCGCGGCAAGCGGCACGGCGACGAACGGATTCACGCCCAGTTTGTTGGCGAGAATCAGCAAGAAATAACCGCCCAGGCCCAGAAAGGCTTGTTGGCCGATGGACACCATGCCTGCATAGCCAGCTAGCAAATTCCACATCATGGCGTACACGAGATAAGACGCAATTTCGACGACTTCGCGCATCCAGCCGGAATTGCCCCACCACGGCATGCTCACTGCGGCGCAAAATAAAATGATGCCAAGCGTTGCCGCGATGCGACTCGCGTTAGTGACCCGCTCGACGGAAAATGATAATGACGAAGCGTTCATTTTGTTTTTGGAAAGAGGCCGCTGGGTTTAACAATCAACATGACTAGAAACACTATGTGGCCGATGAGCAATCCCCAGCCGGGATTGATGCGAAAGCCAATCGCTTGCGCTACGCCAAGTATGATTCCGCCGGAGAACGTGCCCCAGAACGAGCCCATGCCGCCGATGATGACGGCTTCAAATGCGTACAGCAACAGCCCCGGCCCATCGGTCGGCGCGATGGTCGTACGCATACCCTGCAGCACGCCGGCAATGGCGATCAACATGAAGGCTATTGCTGTCGCAAGGCCATAGATGTGACGATGATCCAGTCCCATCAATTCCGCGGCGTCTTTGTCGTCGCTGGTGGCGCGGAACGCGCGGCCGATTCCGGTGCGTCCGAACAGCCACTGCATGGCAATGGTCGCCGCGAGCGCGACACAAAATATCAGCAACGGCAGCACGCCGACGTGTAGGTCTTCCGCGAGCTGCAAACTCTTAGTCTCCAATCCCAGCGCGCTGATGGAGCGTGTGTCCGCCGAGAAGATTTCCATCAACAAATTTTGGATCACGATGGATAAGCCAAATGTCACCACCAGCGAGGGCAGCGGATCCTTGCCCAGCGTGCCGTTAAGTACACCACGCTGCAGCGCATAACCAAATCCAGCGGCAGCGGGCAACAGCAGTAGCATGACCACAAACGGATTAGCGCCCAAAGCACTCGTGCCCACGAGCGCGGCGAAAGCAGCGAGAATAATGAAATCGCCATGGGCCGTATTGGTCAAACGCATCACGCCGAAAATAAGCGATTGACCAGTGGCGAATAGCGCATATAACCCGCCAAGCATCACGCCTTGTAAGACCGTGTCTAGCCACTGGGTCATGGTTCAAGCGCCAAAATAAGCTTGCGAAATTTCATCGCGTGTCACTTGGTCAGAGCGGCCCGTGAGTGACACTCTGCCCTCTTGAAAACAATACAAACGATGGGACACGCGCTGGGCTAGGCCGACATCTTGCTCGACAATAATCGCAGTCAAGCCACCCGCCGTAATTTTCGGCAGGGCTGCGTAAATATCCTTCACGACTATGGGTGCCAAACCCAGCGAGATCTCATCGCAGATCAGCAATTTTGGATTCGCCATCAATCCACGACCGATGGCCACCATCTGCTGCTGGCCGCCGGACAGCGACGTACTGGGCACGGCACGCTTCTCGCGCAGAATGGGAAATAGCTGAAACACCGCGTCTACATTCCACGGGCCGGGCCGCTTAGTGTAAGCACCCAGCAACAGATTTTCTTCCACACTTAAACTGGGAAACAAGCGTCGTCCTTCCGGCACCATGGCGATTCCTGCCGCAACAATCTTGCCCGGCGCCATCCCGCCAATAGGCTGTCCGTCAAATTGCACGGCATCGCGCGAGGCCGCAAGCAAACCCGTAACGGTCTTGAGAAAAGTCGATTTGCCCGCGCCGTTTGCGCCGATGATGGCGACAATCTCCGCTTCACTCACTTCGAAATCAATACCGAACAGCGCTTGGAAGTCGCCGTAGAAGGACGTTAGATTGTGGCTCGTCAGCAGCATGGCTGTGCGCCGCGTGGATCGTGCCTGTTAGCCGATATGCCGCCAGGATCCGCATGGATACTTGTCCCCTTTTTGGGATTGGCTCCCAGGCAGATGCACATAACGGCCTTCAAACCTCAATGCCCATATAAACCCGCTTCACTTCCGGGTCATTCATCACCATATCGGGTTTTCCCTCAATCAGCTTCTTGCCAAAATTGATCACCAGCAAACGATCTGCTACGGCGAGTAATGCATGCACGACATGTTCTATCCAGATGATCGCCACACCGGATGCTTTGATAGTTTTGATTTCTCCGACCAACTGCTTCGCTTCGTGCTCCGTCAGCCCACCGGCGATCTCATCGAGTAGCAACAGCTTCGGGCTGGTCGCCAGGGAGCGCGCCAGTTCAAGGCGCTTACGATCTAACAGGGTCAACGAGCCCGCGAGCAGATTCGCCTTCTTCACTAGATCGGTTTTTTGCAATACGTCGACGCATACAGAGTAGGCTTCTTGTTCGCGCTTGTTGCCGCCAAATGTCGCCGCTACCAACAAGTTTTCAAACACCGTCATGCCGACAAACGGATGGGGAATTTGATAGGAGCGCCCGATGCCGCGGCGGCAGCGTTGATGGGGCGGCAACGCGGTGATGTCCGCGCCATCGAACATCACTTTGCCCGCATCGGGATTCACGTCCCCGCTGATGAGATTGAACAACGTAGTCTTGCCTGCGCCGTTGGGCCCCAGTATGCCCAATGCCTCATCGCTCGCAACGGAAAAGCTTATGTCGTCTGTCACTTTCAGAGCGCCGTAACTTTTCGATGCGTTTTCAACGGTTAGCAGTGCGGGCACGACTGGATTTTTCTAATTGATTAAGGAGCAAACTTATCGTTAGGTTGAGGCAATGCTCCTCAACCTGATCCTCTCCCCATTTGGGGGAGAGGATCAAACACTACTGCATTAGCTAATGGGCTTCAGCTTTGCCGTGGTTGGAAT
>JBDSJK010000396.1:0-5794 GCA_039917535.1 Burkholderiales bacterium | reverse complement strand
GGCATCGAATCCGCCCGCCGCCGGCTCATGCCGCTTCCACCAACCGACTGCGTCGGATGCACACCGATTCCTGGACAATCTCGTTTACCGTCTGCACCCCGCGGATCGCTTCAAGCGCGACCTGGGCCTTAAACTCACCACTAAAATTCTTGCGTTTCTTCTCTCTCACCGCCCGCCCCTCTTTACAGCAGGCTACCCTCTAAAAGGACTGCCCGGAAATTGGGATCCACTATATTGCGTAGTTGTTTCAGAGTAAGTGCCCAGAGCGAATCAAGCAAAGCGGATCCACCATCAACAAAATATGCCAAGGTAGATCCGGCATAAAACGCCTTGATCCTCCCTACATTTTGTCCAGTCACGAACTTGTAGATTAAGCGCTGCGCGCTTTGAACCTCCTACAATACTGCGATATCAACAAGGGCCGGAAGAATCGAATGGAAGGACGAAATCATCATCTACTGGAACGAAAAGGATCAATCCTACGTCGCCGAAGTGCCGGAACTGCCAGGGTGCATGGTCCACGGCATTTCGCAGTCTGATGCTCTGCGTAATGCAAATGATGCAGTTGAATTTTGGTTGTCAACCGCGCCTCAATTAGGTTGGACTATCCCAGAGCCAAAAGGGCGATGATTGGCTTACGCGTGAGCCAGCGCACAATCCTCCTGGCTTCGTAGGGTGGATCAAGTGTGTTACCCGTTGGTGGATCAAGCGCTGCGCGCTTTGATCTACATTTTTTCTACAACACTGGCCCGCGTCTTCACTGGACATGGCTCAAGAGTCAGTATCCATGCGGCTCTTAAAGAATCTGTGGCCGGTTGATTAGCTCGTTGGGATTGCGCGCATCGGCGGGGAAATACCGCGCGAGTAAAGTTGAAATATCCTGAATTCCCGCCAGTGCCCCGGCCTTGAAATCGCCGGCGCTAAAGGCGCGCTCCATACCGCGGCACACGAACTCCCATTCCGATTGATCTACTTTGGCGGCGATGCCGTGATCCGCGACGATTTCGACTTTGCGGTCCTTGAGCAATAAATAAATCAGCACGCCGCTGTTGTGTTCCGTGTTCCACACGCGCAGGAGAGAAAATACGTCCAGCGCCCGTTGCCGCGAGGTTACGCCGTGCAACAGCGGGGGAAAATCCAACGCGGCCTCAATCGCAAATCGAATCTCGCCGCTGTGTAGCACCTCCGATGCGCCCACGGCCTGCTCGATCGCGTCAAGTGTGCTTTGGGGAAAGCGATTGCGGATGTGCAAGCTGGTGGTACAAAGATGGCGAAGAATTCGACCGAGAACCATTACCAATCTCCCGATGCGCCGCCGCCACCGCCAAAACCACCGCCCCCACCGCCAAAATCACCGCTAGAACCGCCGCTCATACCACCTCCACCCCAACCGCCGCCCCAGTATCCACCGGGCGTATTGCCCCGGTCATAACGGCCTCGGTTACTCCAACCGTTGACCGGGCTCACGGCACCGGCGAATAAATTGAAGACAAACGCCAAAATTCCCGCCACGGACGCAACACCCACCACGCTCAGCACAATCCACGCGATCAACCCCGTCACGCCACCCGCAATTAGTGAACCGAAAAGTCTGCCGAATATTGCACGGAAAATAGCTCCCGAAACGAAGGCCAGCAGTATGACCAACGGCAAGGCGCTCACCCAGCTATCCTGGTTATATTGGTGCGCTTGTGGCGCGGGTAACGGCTCGCCATCGACCACCTTTAGCACTCGATCGATGCCGGCGTCTATTCCGCCATAAAAATCGCCGTGCTTAAACAAAGGCGTAATCACTTCACTGATGATGCGCTTAGATGTGGCGTCGTTGAGCACGCCTTCCAGGCCGTAGCGCGTATCGATGCGCAACTTACGATCGTCTTTGGCGATGACTAACAACGCGCCATCGTCGACGCCTTTGCGGCCGAGCTTCCACGCGTCCGCGACACGCAGGGCGTATTGCTCGATGGTTTCAGGTTGTGTAGTCGGCACGATCAGCACGGCGATCTGGCTGCCTTTGCGCGCTTCGAATGCGCGTAACTTTTCAGTCAGCGCCTGTTGCTGCTGCGCCGACAACGTGCCGGTGAGGTCCGCCACGATGCGCCGCTCCGGAACCGCGACATCGGCAAACGTGCTACCGATTAAGCACAGAAGCGCAGCGAAGAGCCAGGCTCTCGCCGCGTTCATGGGGATCATGCGCAGGGAATTACTTTTGCGTGGCCGGCTGGCCAAAATCCACCTTGGGCGGGGTGGAAATCGCTTTCTCGTTTTCCACTGTGAAATTCGGCTTGATCTTGTAACCAAAGACTATGGCCGTCAAATTGCTCGGAAACGAACGGGCCGTGACGTTGTAGTCTTCGACGGATTTGATATAGCGATTACGAGCGACCGTGATGCGATTTTCCGTGCCTTCCAACTGCGCCTGCAGATCGCGAAACGACGCGTCGGATTTCAGTTGCGGATAGTTCTCCGACACCACCAGCAGCCGGGACAACGCGCCGGAGAGTTCCCCTTGCGCGGCTTGAAATTTGCTCAGCGCTTCGGGGTTATTCGCCAATTCTGGCGTCATTTGTATCGAGCCCACTTTGGCTCGGGCTTCGGTCACCTGGATGAACACGTCCTTTTCCTGCTGCGCGTAACCCTTAACGGTATTGACCAAATTAGGGATCAAATCCGAGCGGCGCTGATACTGATTCACCACTTCAGACCATGCGGCTTTCACCACCTCATCTTGGGATTGAAAGGTGTTATAGCCGCAGCCCGTGAGCAGGGCCAATAATGAGAGCGATAACCAATGTCCGAGACGCATAGTATTTCCTTATGTTATGGAGACAACAGTCTCAATATAAGGACGATGGGCGGAAATGACAAGTGCAGAGCTATTTGCTGATATTCAATCACCTATGCCTGCACAGGCAATACCAGTGCGGCTGTCAGGGCATGGCTTGCCACGAGCCAGTATTCATAAGGGTCGTGGCGTTACCATCGTTTGGGAATAAGTCCTGCGTGCAAAACATAAATCCGCCCACGCTTTCGCTTTATCCGGCAAGCTGCGCAGCAGGTAGGCGGGATGGTAAGTTGTGATAAGCGGAATGCCGCGATAACTGTGCAGTTTTCCGCGCAGCGCGCCAATGGGCGCGTCGCTGGCGAGCAAATTCGCGGCGGCGATTTTTCCCAACGCGACGATCAGCTTCGGCTGCAACAGCTCGATCTGGCGCGCCAGATAAGGCTCACAGGCCGATGCCTCGGCAGGCTCGGGATTACGGTTGCCCGGCGGACGGCATTTAACAATGTTGGCGATGTAAACATTTTCGCCGCGTTTGAGATTAATTGCGGCCAGCATATTGTCCAGCAAGCGGCCCGCCTGGCCGACAAAAGGTTCGCCGCGCTGATCTTCCTCCGCACCCGGACCTTCTCCGACAAACAGCCAGTCGGCTTTTTCGTCGCCGACGCCAAACACCGTTTGCGTACATCCCGAACGTAAGCCACATGCGGTGCAATTCCGCACAGTTTCCTTGAGCGTCGGCCAATCCATATCGAGCACATGCGTACGCCTATCACTTGCGTGTGCACTAGGCGCTGCGACCTGCGTTGGCAACGAGGCTGCAGCATTGTCATTGGCTACCCTGCTTTGCCACATTGGCCAGAGACCCATTTCCCTGAGATAGGCTTCGGAATAATTCACAACTTGAGTTCCATGACGATGGCGTCTTCGCGCCCGATTTGCGCCGGGTAATATCCGCGTCGCACGCCTATGGTATGAAAGCCCAAGTCGGTATAAAGACGTTGCGCCGCCTCGTTAGAAGGCCGCACTTCCAGCAAAAAAGTCCGCGCAAATTCCGTGATCGCGATAGACAACAGATGCAGCAACAGCGCGCGGCCGTGACCTTTGCCTTGCCACTCGATTGCGACGGTGAGATTGAGCAGATGGGCTTCGTCCGCGGCGATCATCACCACGGCGTAAGCGATGATCACATCGCCGTAACAACACAACACGCAGCGATGACCGGCATGAATGGAATCGCGAAAATTGCCGAGCGTCCACGGGTGCGGATAGGCGCGATTTTCAATCTCGATCACATGCTTGAGATGCTGAACTTCCATGGGCAAATAATGGATCAGCGCGCGCGGTTCGGCGCTCATGGCGCAACGCCCCGCTCTTGCTCCGTGAGCGCCACCTTGTCGCGCACGTAGATGGGCAACGCCTGCGCGATTAAACCCTGCTCGCCTGCAGCGAACATTTTCTTGGCGAGCGCGGCGACATGCAACGCGCTTGGATACGCATCGGCGTCGACATGACTGAGTTGATCCCCATAGCGCGCGCGTAATACCTCAGCGTGGGCGGCAAAACCGCTGCCGACAGCGTACCAATCAATGCCCGGCAACTTAGGTGCAGCGGCCGGTTTGGTCAGACACGGCGCGGCCACCGCCTGCCATTCGCCATTTACTTTCTCGTAGGCTGCGGCGTAAATTTCCCCCATGCGCGCATCGAGAATCGCAACGACGCGCGGCGCCGTTGTCGCCTCGGCCAGCGCCAGCAGCGTAGACACGCCGACCACCGGCAGATTCGCGCCAAAAGCCAATCCCTGGGCCACACCACAGGCAATCCGCAGGCCGGTGAAAGAACCCGGCCCGGCGCCGAAGGCAATGCCATCAAGCTCCTCTAATGCGACACCGGCCTCGGCAAGCACTGCGTCGATCATCGGCAACAACAACTCGGAATGGCGCTGCCCTGCCCGTTCCGTGCGACTCGTCGCGTGGGCGTCCACAAGCAGGGCAACGGAGCAATATTCCGTCGAGCAGTCGAGGGCTAAAATTTTGCTGGGTGACATGGGGAACTTTGCTAGGCTATGTGGCATTATAAATATATTTCCTTTCTCCGAGCAGAACATGACAAATGACAGCGAAGCGGATATTGTTGCCGCGCTACAAAAATCAACGGTTGCGAGCGTATCGGACGCGATCGACGACATCACCGGCCAGCGCGGTTTTATGCGCGCCGATATGCGGCCGCTATTCAAAACCAAGCTCGTCGGCCCGGCGGCAACGGTGCAACTTCGTTCGGCGTTACGCACGCCCGCTACTGGTCAAATAAATTTTGGTCTGCAGGTGCT
This sequence comes from Burkholderiales bacterium, assembly GCA_039917535.1. Taxonomy (GTDB): domain Bacteria; phylum Pseudomonadota; class Gammaproteobacteria; order Burkholderiales; family JALYOK01; genus JBDSJK01. The sequence goes on along the minus strand of JBDSJK010000396.1, from coordinate 683 downwards.
AGATGAAGCAGTACCGGGCAGCGTGTTGGTCTACGTGTTGGAGGACGGCTTGGAAGTCGCTGGCATCGGCGAGCTGATGGCGACCACGGCACAGGTGCGCGGCATCGCCGGTGCCGTAATCGACGGCGGCGCGCGGGACGTGGATGAGATTACCCGTTTGGGATTTCCCGTTTTCGCGCGCAGCATCTCGCCCGCATCCATCATCGGGCGCCATATCAGCGTGGCGGGGCAAGTTCCCGTGGTGTGCGCGGGAATCGCCGTGCGGCCCGGCGATTACATCATGGGCGATATGGATGGTGTGGTCGTGGTGCCACGGGAACGTGCGATGGCCATTGCAACGCTGGCGTTGGAATTTGACGCGAAAGAAATTAAGATGCGCGAGACGATACGCGAGACGGGTTCAATACGCAAAGCGATGGAAAAATTCGGGCGCTATTAGTGCAAGCTGACGCAAAACTACTGGGCGCGGCCAGATGGTCCTGCGATGCTCAATGTACGCCTCGTACCCCTGCGCTCCCAGAACTATTCTGACCGCGCTCGGTACGTTTTGCGTCAAGCTGCCATTCAGGAAAAATACGTAACTTCACTAAGCGAGGGAAAACAAGAATGAAATTTTTAGCTCGGCGAAGAGGCGGGTTGGTAGGGATGCTGTTACTGATTTGCAGCACCGGCGCCTTTGCCGC
>JBDSJK010000395.1:0-8347 GCA_039917535.1 Burkholderiales bacterium | reverse complement strand
TTCCGCCAGTATCCACGCGGCTTTTGGGTCTACACCCGCTTCGTCCAATAAGGTCGAGAGCATCACACCCGTCCACTCGCTGCAGGAAACCAGACCGTTCAACATGCCGACGGGAATTTGTTGGGCTTCATTAAAGGTTTGAAAAAAACTGTTGCCCGAACATTCTATAAACATCGTGCGGTTAACCATTGGGTAACGCATCAAGTTATCGAGATCGAAACTCAGTGCACGTTTTACCAGGCCATGAATCGCCAACAGATGCTGTGCTGGATCAATATCAGGCACGCCGCTGTGGCTGCGCTCGAAATGTAGACTCGACGGCGTGATGGTGCCATGCAACGCCTGCAGCGGCGTGAAGGCCGCGCCAGCACCGGGAGCCAACTGACCATAGGGTTGGCCGATGCCGCGTTTCAACGCAGGCACGACGAATTTGGATGGCTCGCCATAGGGCCGAAACGATTCGCCAGGTGCCTTGGACCAATTCGGAATTTCGAGTGGCGTGGCGCGGGCGTTGCTTGCAAAGGCGCCCGCTGCAGCGAGGCTAACGCCACGCGTCAAAAACAAGCGTCGATCCAACAGCCCGCCAACCGCAACGGGCGCGAGGGAAGGGTGGCTCATTGCTTTCCGTGGCATGCTTCCTCCTCAGGGTGGTTACAATGACGAATCGTACTACATACAGTACCATCGTTTGCAGCGCTGCAACGAGAAAGCCATGGTTACCCCCACGTCGAATTTAGTGCATGGGACCGGGCCGAACGGTGGGGAGAACGCAATAACTGCGGGTGGCGGTGCGGGCGTGTTTCTCCATCTTCTAGCTTAGAATTGCTCGGTCAGGTCGGGTTTCTGCAGAAATCCGCCTTTCCCCGCGCGGACCATTAATTGATGCAGTGTTGCATTTGAAACTACATTGCAGTTCTCATAAGTCCCGCGCCACTCGTAGCCCGACTTGATAGTTGCGATGAGATTCCGGCAACGGATGCCGATATGCAGATCGCGACGTGGACGCGCCGTCGATCCAAGAACCACCGCGCACAATGCGTTTTTCGCAGGCTGTAAAAGTGCGCGCGGAGCCGTCGGTCGGCGCGTCTTTGTATGCGCCGTGACAGTCCTCGACCCATTCTCTGACATTGCCTAACATATCGTACAGGCCAAATGCATTGGGTTGATAGCGACCGACCGGCGCAGTTTCACCGAAGCCGTCGTCGCAAAGATGGTTAGACCAAACGTAGTTGGGATGTGCTTTCTTGCCACTCTCGTCATGGGTATTGGCAAATTTGCAGGCAATGCGAGAGCCGTAACTGTCCGCTGCCGGGCCCCAAAACCACGCCGTTTCAGTACCACCACGTGCCGCATATTCCCATTCGGATTCTGCCAATAGTCGGTAGGTTTTGCCGGTTTTTTCCGATAACCAAGCAACATAAACCTTAGCGTCTGGCCAGGAGACATTGATGACTGGCCGGTCTGCGCGACCTAAACCATCGTCGGAAACCTTCGCACAGCGTCCTGCCGATAAGCATTCGTCCCATTGATCAAAGGTGATTTCAAATTTTGAGACTGCAAACGGCTTTGCGATGCGTACTTTGTGCTGGGGTTTTTCATCAGGGTGGCCACTTTCCTCGCTATTTGAGCCCATGATGAAGTCGCCGGCTGGGATTACGACCATGACGGGGCATGCAGTGCAATCATTTAAAACGGACCCGGGCGTATTTTCCTCGGCATGTGCGTGCACGATCATCGTGAGCGCCACGCCGAAGAGAGGCAGGCGAAACACTGATTTTATTACCTTGAACATTTTCATTCCTTCACGTTGTTATCAACTAGCAACGTTAAACACCCCAGCCGGGGAAGAATTGATCTAGATCAAAGCAAGGCAAGGTTTTCGTGGCGCGACGGGCGTGTGGTGGATTACTACGCGTGACTTGTTTCTTCCTTAAGGTTAGGTTGCACTTGACGCTCTTATTATAGAATTAGGTTGGCGTGCGTGTTTTTAACCTTGCGTTTTGGACTAAGCAAGTAAACATGGGCAGATCATTTGCTTAATGAAGGATTTTACTTATGGATTATGTTATCCCACTGTGGCAAACGTCGAGCGTAGTCGTTTCAAAGGCAACGAAGCGCTTTCCCGTTCACCGGATTTATTGCGTGGGCCGCAACTACGCGGAACACGCGAAAGAAATGGGTGGCGATCCCGAGCGCGAGCCGCCATTTTTCTTTTGCAAACCGGCCGATGCGGTGGTGACGAGCGGCAGCGCAATTCCCTATCCGCTTGCCACGAAGAATTTCCACCATGAAGTCGAATTGGTTGTCGCGCTCAACAGCGGCGGCACGCGCATCAAGCCGGAAGCCGCGCTGGATGCGGTGTTCGGCTATGCCGTGGGTGTGGATCTCACCCGGCGCGATCTGCAGCAGGCCATGCGCGATAAAGGCCGACCGTGGGATGTGGGCAAGGCGTTCGACCGCGCCGCGCCAACAGGCGCGCTGCACACGGTTGCCGAAGTGGGCCACCTCGCAAGCGCCAAGATCGCCTTGAAGGTCAATGACGTCACTAAGCAGCAGGGCGATGTTAAAGACATGGTCTGGAACGTCGCGGAAATTATCTCGCATCTTTCCGGATTGTTTGAATTGCAGGCGGGCGACCTGATTTTTACCGGCACGCCGGCGGGCGTTGGACCGTTGCAAGTGGGCGATCGCGTTGACGCAAGCATAGCGGGTTTGTCGCCACTTAAATTTTCGATCGCGTGACCATGCGTAAACTGTACGGTTATTTCCGCAGTTCCGCTGCCTATCGTGCGCGTATCGCGCTGAACCTGAAAGGCTTGGATTACGAGCGAGCGATTGTGCATCTTACCAAGGGTGGCGGCGAGCAATTTGCATCGGAATATCGTGCGCTGAATGCGCAATCGTTGGTGCCGGTGTTACAAGTGGGTGGCGATACGCTGACACAATCTGTGGCGATCATTGAGTATCTTGATGAGGTGTATCCCGAGCCGACATTGTTGCCTAAGACACCAATCGAACGCGCCCGCGTGCGCTCGATTGCGTTGTCCATCGCGTGCGAGATTCATCCGCTCAATAATTTGCGCGTGTTGCGTTATCTCATCAATGATCTCAAGGTCACGGAAGCGCAGAAGGACGAGTGGTACCGCCACTGGATAGTCACCGGCCTGGCGCCACTGGAAATGCGATTAGTGAACGATCCGGCAACGGGACGTTTTTGTCACGGCGACGCACCCGGCCTCGCGGATATTTGCCTCGTGCCGCAGCTCGCCAACGCCCGGCGTTTCAATATCGCGCTCGATGACTTTCCCACGCTCGTGCGCATCGAGCAGGCATGCATGGTGCTCAAATCGTTTCAAGACGCCGCGCCCAGCGCACAACCGGACGCGGAGTGATGCCTGGGAGCCTCGTCACGCCTGCCTCGCAGCCAGGCATGCCGTACCGCCCGCTCTGGTATTGGTCCGCAGCTTACTATGTCATCCGCATCGTATCTCGCGCAGAGGATTATTCCACGTTAATCTACACGCTCAACAAACTTATCTGTTATAGGAAAACACGCATGAAACATCGCACCATAAAATCAAGATTAGGGTTATTCGCTGCTGCCTGCAGTGTGTGTATCGTCGGCGCTGCGTCCGCCATGCAAAACGAACCGCGCGACTTCAACGGCTTGGTCTGGGGGAGTTCCCTCGACGATCACAAAGCGAGCCTTAGGCTAGTCAGTGCCGATGAGCATCTGGCGCACTATCGGCGGCAGAGCGACGCGGCGGTGTTTGGTGGCGTCGACGCTTGGCGCATTAGCTACAAGTTCTATCACAATCGCTTTAGCGGCGGCACGGTGATTTTCGTCGGCACGCGGAATCTTAACGCAATGCTCGCGCACCTGAATGCGACCTACGGGCCCGCGCAAAGCGTGAATCCGCGTCATAAAATTTATGTATGGGAAGGCGAGCGCGCGAGCATCATGTTGTCGTGCGACATTTCCATTAGCTGTTACGTCGAATTCTTCGACAATGCGCTGCGCGAATCGGAGTTGGCCGATGTCGGGAAAAGCTCAAGCCGAGCCACGCGCGACGATTAGCCCAAGAGCCGCAGTAAGCGTTTTAAGGAGTATAGGAGGCCAGGGTCGAATATTTCGACGCAGATTAGCAAACCTACTTGCGGCCTTTGCAGGAAGGCAGTGTGACCCTGAAATACTCGCTTTGTCCGGGTGTAGGAGCGCGATCCGATTCACCTCCTGAAGCTTCTCGTGAAAGTGTTTGGCGGTGAACCCGGCGTAGCGATTGCGATACAGATCCTGCACCTTGAGCACTTGATCGACCGGCACATGGCGTGCCGAGACCTGGCCGATCCGTTGGTCGACCAATCCGTCCAGGCCATCGTCTTCATAGCGACGCATCCGGCGCCTGAGACCGTGCGCACGTCCACGTTGAGAATCTCCGCCATCGCCTCTTGTGTCAGCCGCCCCGCTTGTTGTCTTCCGTATACCTCTTAAAATCGCATCTTCCTGATCTCCTGCAGCACCTTAGCCCGGTCCATCTCGCCTCCCCTTCAAAGGAGACAGTGAACCGGACAAATAACGTGCTACAAAGACCGGTGTGGTCCAAATATTGAAACGCGACGCCGATTCGGGATCGGAGTGGATCACGCGGCGACGCGATCGTAGAGTCGTAGGGCGCTGACCGCGCCAAGAGTGCGCGAGCTCCGAATATGATCTCCGCTGTTCGACAGTTCCTAAACCTTACGGTACGATGGAGCGACTTGAATAGGAGGCGGTGCGGTCGTCCCCAAGTCACTCAGGAGGAAAAAAATGCCGGAAACCAGAGAACAATTACTCAAGCGCTTGGAAGGTGAAGCGCGACAGATCAGACGTAATGTGTGGCGTGCGTTGCGCGCGGGCGGAAGCGGCCACGCGGGTGGCTCTTCCTCGGCCGCCGACATTTTGGCGGCGTTATATTTTCATCGCATGCGCGTGCGACCCACGGAATCCAAATGGCCTGATCGCGATCGCTTTGTTTTATCTAAGGGTCACGCCAACGCCGCGCTGGGCGCGGTTCTCGCGCAGGCGGGTTTTATCGACGAGGCGGTCTTGGATCGCTTCTACGCATTCGAGTCGCCGTTTGGTATGCATCCGGATATCAAGATGCCTGGCGTGGAGATGTGCACCGGCGCACTCGGCCACGGGCTGGCGGTCGCGATAGGCATGGCGCTCGGCGCGCGTATCCAAAAGAAAGCGTTTCACACGTTTGTCATGATCGGCGACGGTGAGTTGCATGAGGGCTCCAATTGGGAAGCAGCCATGGCTGCGGCGCACTTCCAGTTGTCGAATCTCACGGCCATCGTCGACTTTAACAAGATCGCCCAGAGTGGCCGCTTGACCGATCTGATCGGCATCGAACCACTCGCCGACAAATGGCGTGCATTCGGTTGGGAAGTGCGTGAGATCGACGGTCACGATATGGGCGAAGTGGTCGATGTGCTCGATGCGTTGCCCTTGCAAGCGGAACGTCCCACTGCATTGATCGCGCACACCATCAAGGGGAAGGGCGTGAGTTTCGCCGAGGATACATACGTTTGGCACAGCAACAGCGTGAACGACGAAGTGTACGCTCGCGCGATGAAGGAATTAGTAGAGCCATGACAGACAACACCGACTGGCGCACTCGCGCCGCCAATCAAACGCGTCTTGCTTACGGTCAAGCGCTACTCGAAATCGCCGCCCACGAAGAGCGCTCGGTGGTGGTGTCGGTCGATACGCAAGACTTGATGGGAATTCGTTCTTATATCGAGCGTTATCGCGAACGTTTTATCGAAGTAGGCATCGCCGAACAGAACGCGATTGGGATCGCGGCAGGGCTGGCGACGACGGGGCTGCGCCCCTACGTCTGCGCCTACGCGCCCTTCATCACGGCGCGCAGCATGGAGCAAGTGCGCAATGACGTGGCCTACGCAAATCAGCGCGTGGTGATCGGCGCGGCCGCGAGTGGAATATCGCTCGGTGTAGCGGGTGGCACGCATCATGCGTTGGAAGATCTCGCGCTGATGCGCAGTTTTCCAAACATGACGGTGATCGTACCCGCCGATGTGGACGAAGCCTATCAGGCCGCGCTCGCCACGCTCGATATCGATGGCCCCGTTTATCTGCGCCTCGGCGGACGTGTGGAAGAGCCGTCGGTACATAACGGGTCAGTTACTTTTCACGTGGGGAAGGCGACGCAACTCCGCTCAGGCAACGATATTGCAATCATCGCTTGCGGTGCTCTGGTAGACATGTCCTTGCGCGCTTCGGATGCCTTGAAGCGAGAAGCCGTCAACGTTCGTGTGATCAACATGCACACGATCAAACCGTTGGATCGCGATGCCATTCTCGCGGCGGCGGCGGAAACTCGCGGTATCGTGACAGCGGAAGAACATCATCTCAGCGGCGGATTAGGCGGTGCGGTTGCGGAGCTACTCGCCGTGGAACATCCAACCCGCATGCGCATGATCGGCATGCCGGATGAGTTCGCGAAAATCGGCCCGACCACGCGGCTACGCGCAATGTACGGCATGAGCGCGGAATCAATCGCGGATGCTTGCCGTGCGCTGCTTGGACATAGGTGAAGCCAGCACTATAACAACGGCGTCTTACTGATCTTGAACCTATAGTTCGGAGCCGTAGCTCTTGCACTTAACTTGCTGAATGAATTTTCTGCGAATCGAGCGACGATACCAGCATCAACTTGTCGTCGTGGCTAGCGAGCGCAAGACGATCACGGCCGTTTCGTTTTGCGTCGTATAGTGCTACATCCGCCCGATGAATCAGCATTTGAAGGCTCTCTCTGGGGTGCCATTGGGCGACGCCGATTGATACAGTGATGTTGCAAATTTCTCCCCCAAACGGGATTGAACATGCCGCTACGGCGATACGCATTCGCTCCCCGGATGTTGCGGCTTCTTCCAGCGTGGTGTTCGGCATAAGTACGGCGAATTCTTCTCCGCCGAAGCGCGCCAGCGTGTCCATAATTCGCTTGGTCAGCCGTAGTGTTTCTGCGAAAGTTGCTAACGCTTGGTCGCCGGCGATGTGACCAAAGGTATCGTTGACCCGCTTAAAATGATCGATGTCCAGTAACATAAAAGAAAACGGCTCTCGGCTGCGTTCCGCGATCGCCAGTTCTCTCCTCAAGCTTTCCATCATGTAGCGCCGGTTGTAGCAATGGGTCAGTTCATCCATCGTGGCAATTTCCTCGACCTTTGCTAACGCATAGTGCAAAGCGTCATTCTTGTTGCCAAGTTCCTGGTTGGTCTCCTGCAAGGCGGCGACTAACTGACTGTTTTGATGGCCGAACTCGAAGGCCCGCAAACCCATCTCGTTGGTTAACTTTGCCACCCAAATCAGGACCAACGCGTACGCGATACCCGCGAAAGACAAAGCTTGAAAAATCTCAAAGGGCGAATTCATGAGCAAATAAATCAATGGCCCCAGGACCAACACGATAAATACCGCCGCTCCGCCGAATACTACGCCTAGCAGCGGTGCACCAATCGCAGCGACGCAGCACAGTACCATTGCCAAGGCCATTTTATATTCGAACTGTATAGAAAATAGCATCCAGCCAGCAGCGCCCCAAGCCGCGCCAAAGATGATTTGATTCCACAGAAACAATTTGACTTGATTGAATTCTTTGCCGGTTTCAATGGGTTTGCCAAACCGGTACTTATACGCAATCGCAACGGACGCCAACACGACTAGCAACATGAGGACTGACCACAGGGTAATCTGAGTTCTGTCCGTGTGAGACCACAGAAGGAAATCTAGTAGCGCAACGCCCAGTAAGCATACGATCGTAGTGGAAATATAACGGCGACCGTATTCTTCCGCCATTGCCTTGCAGATGTGATCAGGAACATCACTGCGGCCTGTGACCAGCAGCGAAAAAAGTGGCAAATTTACTCGTTGCATTGTGACGCTTGTTGATAGATTTGAGTAACCATAAGCAAGAATCGTGCTACATAATAAAATATATATAGAACAAATAGTTAATAATTATAGATTTAATAAGGTTGTCATTAGTACGACATTGTTGAGGACTTGTTGACAGGCAGCGTTAGGTACTATTTTTCCTGCTGAGCGATTCAAAAAATGCTTAATCCGACTTATGTGGCTTCTTCAAGTTTCCGACTTTTATGTCGATCTACTTCAAAAAGCATAGAGTCAAAGAGGATTTGGACGCAGACAAGAAAATTAGGGGGTATTGAGGCACGGAGGTGTGCGGGCGAATGGCCGAAGCGCGCGGCATTTATGTGCCGGGAATGATTATTAGGGAGGTTTCGAATCTATAGATAAGGCCCAATAAAGTATGAACTTTAT
>JBDSJK010000394.1:0-4216 GCA_039917535.1 Burkholderiales bacterium | reverse complement strand
TGTTGCGCCAAGAACACGCGATCTATCCTCAAGCGCTGCGGTGGCTGATCGACGGCCAAGTCAGCCTAGACGACCAGCAACGCGTTAAGTTCAGCGGGATCGTCAATGGTGACGGCCAGCTCATTAGCCCAAAGGAATGCGAATGAAACGATGGTCTTTGCTAGTCATAGCTCTGCTTTGTCACGGCGTTGCTCAAGCACAAGTGCGCGAGATTAAGACGACCTACGCGTTACTCAAAGGCACACTAAAACTCGCTGAAGTCACAGAAACTTTTGTTGTCGATAACAACCACTACCACATCGAAAGTGTCGCTAAACCGATTATGAGTTGGATTCTGCCCACCTTAACGCAAACCGCGAGTGGCACGATCAGTGCCCAGGGCCTGCGGCCAGAAAACTTTAAGCAAACCATCAGCAACAAGCCGGAAAAAACGCTCCTCGCCGACTTCAACTGGGAAGCGAATGAATTGGTGCTCAACGTGCACGGCGAAATAAAGAAACACGATCTCAAACCGCTCACCTTTGACAGCCTCTCACTCAAATATCAATTCATGTTTTCACCGCCCGATTCCGATGGCACGATCTTGTTGACCGATGGCAAGAAGGTTGAAGAATATGCTTATCATGTAATGAAAGATCAATGGGTGACCACGCCTGCGGGCAAATACGAAACGCTGCATGTCGCAAAAATCGTTGCTCCGGATGAAGCTAAATTCGAGCTATGGCTCGGCAAACAGCAACACTACGTTCCCGTGAAAGTGCTTGTTCAAAATGACGAGAACAAACTTGAACAAGTGCTAACGAAGATCGTGATTAACGAAGTCACGCAGAAATAAGGCACCGCGATTTGGCATTCATCGCGGTGCAGGTTCCGCGTCCCTCTAAACCATTTATTGCGACGGTGGCGTTGTCCGTCGCAATCCATATCGTGTTTTTATACGGCATTCGGGTTCAACCGGAGCCCACATCCAACTCGGCAATACCCGCGCTCAACGCGACGATAACTGCGTCGAAGCAAGTAGAGATTACACCGCAGCCGGTAGTCGAAACGCCGGCACCCGTCGTGGCAAAATCGGCGCCGGTTCCCGCAACTAAAATAACAACCAAACCAAAATTCACTTCAAATCCATCGCCTCCTCCAGAGCCAACAGCAGAGCGCGTCTCGAAGGCAGACCTGCCACGACCCTCACCACAAGCGGCTCTCAGCCCGGTGCCTGAAATGAATCCCGCGCCGTCGCTTGTGACCGAAAACACGCCGCCTCCGGCTATGTCCAGTGTTCTCGAGCGCTCTGGCGCGAAAGTGAAGGTACCGGAGCCCATGGATAATCCGACACAGCCTGCGGACGATGTGGCGATTGCGGTTCCAACTCGACCTTCCGAAAGGCCGGTGGAGCACGTCGCCACCACACCTATACCCGCCATCGCAACGGCGCCTCATCCAATCGAACCCATCGCTCAAGATGCCCCGCCGTATGAAGAAAAACCGATGCGCTCCGCCTTGGCTCAGTCAGAGGCGTCAGCGCCTGTACCGAGCAAGACAGAAGAACGCACTACATCACCCGCTGCTCCTGCTGGGCCGAAGGCCGAAGCCACGCCACCCGTCGCCCCACAAGTTACGCCGAATAGCAAAGACGGCCTGCCCTTGCCCGCCGCTGGTGAAGCGCGCTACAAGCTGCGCATGGGCATCGTCTCCGGCGAGCTGACCTTGAGTTGGAAATTTAGCGAAGGCCGCTATCGGCTCGACAGCTTCGCGCAAGGCAGCGGGTTGTTTGCTATCGCCGGTAGCTATGTTCAAATCAGCGAAGGCGAAGTCGCCGCCACTGGGTTGAGGCCTAACATGTACACCCGTGAGCGACGTAACAAAAAAGACACAGCGGAATTCAACTGGAATGAAAATTCCGTGCGCTTCACCGACAAAGGCGGCAGTCATAGCGAAGCCTTGCCCGCGGGCGTGCAGGATTTGCTCAGCTTATTGTTCCAACTGGCGTTTGTGCCACCGCTAGCCGAAAAACTCTCGGTGATTGTCAGCAACGGCCGCAAGTTGGAAAACTACGCCTTTGAGCGCGCCGGCGAGGAAGTGCTCGATTTGCAGGGCGGGAAATTTCACACCGTCAAAATTGTCAAGGCACGCAACGGCGACGACGAGACGATGGAAGTGTGGCTCGCTTTGGAACATCACTATCTACCTGTTAAAATCCGCGTTACAGACAAAAAAGGCAGCGTCATCGAGCAGACTTTAACGGCGATCAAAATCGTCAGCGCAAATTAGTTTCGCTTCAGACCAGACACACTTGATTACCGCAGATCAATTCGACGCATTGCTCGAAGCAACCAAACTCGTGTTGCGCTTTACCTATCCGGCCGACTCGGTGCTCAAGCACTTCTTTCGCGAACAACGTCGCCTGGGTCCAAAAGACCGCGCATTGATCGCCGAAACGGTTTACACGCTGCTGCGCCGGCGATTATTTCTCGAGCACCTAGCGCACGGCGCTGAAAGCCCGCGCTTGTTGCTATTGATCGCCCTGACTAAGCTGCAGGGCGTTGGCGTCAAAGAGCTGGGCCCGGTTACTCGGCCGCATGAGCGGGCGTTGCTGAACAGCATTCTGGAAGCCAATACGGATCACTTACCGTTACCGGTGGAAACGGATCTACCCGATTGGCTAATACAGATATATTTGAAGAACCACAGCCGCAGTGAGCTAGTTGATCTCGCTCACGGCTTGCAGCAACCGGCACCGTTGGACCTGCGTGTGAACACTATGCACACCAACCGCGCGACGGTATTGGAAACCTTACAGGCGGAGGGAATCGATGCCAGCATCACGCCCCACTCGCCCCTCGGTCTGCGCTTAGTCGGCAAACCTGCACTGCAGAAGCATCCGCTGCTGGTAAAGGGCCACGTCGAAGTCCAAGACGAAGGCAGCCAATTGTTAGGGCTATTGCTGGCGCCGAAACGAAACGAAATGGTCGTGGATTTCTGTGCCGGCGCGGGCGGCAAGACGTTACTTCTGGGCGCGCTGATGCATTCGACCGGGCGGCTCTATGCGCTCGATGTATCGGAAAAACGGTTGCAAAATCTCAAGCCACGGCTGAAGCGTTCGGGTTTGTCGAACGTGCAGCCGGTGCGCATTGAGCATGAGAACGACGCGCGCATCAAACGCCTGGCGCGCAAAATTGACCGCGTGTTGGTCGATGCGCCCTGCAGCGGCCTCGGCACGCTGCGTCGCAATCCCGACCTGAAGTGGCGTCAGACCGCGGACGATATTGTCGAGTTGGCCGAGAAGCAAAAAAATATTCTCGAAGGCGCAGCGCGATTGCTCAAGCCCGGTGGCCGGCTGGTGTATGCAACCTGCAGCATACTTTCGGAAGAAAATGAAGCAATCGTCAGCGCGTTTCTCTTAGCGCATCCCGATTTCAAACTGCTTAATTGTGCAGAAATCCTCGCCGCACAAAAAGTTAATATCGACACTGGCGAATATTTGCGTCTCTACCCCCACCAACACGGCACCGATGGATTTTTTGCCGCAGTCATGGAGAAGCAGACTTAACGATGACGGCGCGCCGCTCAATGTTCAGCGCATGGCTGGTCGCTGCGGCTTTGTTATTCACCGGCGCGGCCATGGCCGACACCGCGTCGCAAAACGCAAAAGTTCGCGTGCTGTTCACGCCGGGCGATGACATCGGTGCCGTGATGCTGCAATCCATCCGCAGCGCGACAAATCAGATTTTTGTGCAAGCCTATAGCTTCACCCATAAATCCATAGCCCGTGCCCTACAAGACGCCGCGCGACGGGGTGTTGCGGTCAGCATACTCGCCGATCGCGAGCAATTTGAGCGGGGTGCAAGCTTTTTGTTGCGTGATTTGCGCCAGGCTGGCATAGACGTTCGTCTCGACGGCGAGCATGGTGCAGCCCACAATAAAATCATCGTCGTCGATGCGGAAACAAACCATGCCATTGTTATTACCGGCAGTTACAATTTCACCCAGGCCGCGCAAAAGCACAACGCAGAAAACGTGGTGATCATCGACCATGACTCGGAACTTGTGTCGGCCTACGCGGCCAATTGGCGGCGCCATTGGAAACATGGCGCGGCGCTTGAGTAGGAATACAACATGAACCCAGGCGAAAGCGCGCTACTGGCCGGCCTGATCGAGGCTATACGCGACCTGAACAATCCCCAAGTGTTGCTGGAAATCGCCGCCATCGTGATTGCAC
>JBDSJK010000393.1:0-4084 GCA_039917535.1 Burkholderiales bacterium | reverse complement strand
TAATCTGGATTTTTTCATCGCAAGCTCCTTATCCGTTTAAGTTCCAAGCGACGGCGTCGCTGGACTGACCCGTGGCATTACAGTGAGCAACTGCCATGCCAGCCACATTTTTCATTTGATTTGAAGGGGGCGCGCCGCATAGTCAGCGGGGTGATTGTAAAAATTTCCGGCACCTTTGCAAGCAAACCTAGCCCGCCATTATTTTGGCCAGCCACTCCAGGCTCGTGAGGCGGTCCGCAATCGCTTTGATAACGGCCAATGCAGGCAATCCCAGGATGATGCCCCAAGCTCCCCACAGCCAGCCGAAAAATAACAGTCCCGTCAGTATCACTACGGAATTCATGCGCGATGCGTTGCTTTGCAGAGCGAGGCTTAGTCCGGAGCCGATCAACGTGCAAAGCGCCAGCGTGCTGACAGCCAGCGTGACGGCCTGGCTGACCTCGGTGAATTGCACGAGCCCTACCGCGCCCGCGGCGGCAGCAAGCACCGCCGAACCGACGTACGGCACGACATGCAGCACGCCCGCGAGCGTGCCCCACATCATCGGCCGCTCTAAGCCCATCACCGCGAACAGAATGGCGACGCCGCCGGCGATCAGCAAATTCGTGATCAGCATTACCATCAGGGCGCCCTGGATCTGCGTGTCGATCTCGTCCAGCAGTTCGGTCGTGATGCGGCGCCGCGCCAAAGTGGGCCCGGCAATGCTGACTACCTTGCGCCGGAAGGAATCGCCGCTGGCGAGCAGAAAAAACGCCAGCAGCCCACCCGTGCCAATCTCGAGCAGGACGTTCATAACGCCCGATGCCATGCCCAGCAATAATTTTTCGGCGCTCAATACCGCCAGACCCGGGCCCGTCGCGGCGGGGGCGGCGCGCGGTGCCGGAACTCCGGTGGCCTCGGCGGCGGCCTTGTCCAGTTCATTGGCGGCGCGATGGATCTGAGCAAGCGGTTTAGTGGCATTGTTTTGCGCGCCCATCACATCGCGCACTTTGCGCGCGGCCTCCGGCAGCTGTTCTGTGAGCTCCATCGCGCCTTCGCGGAGGGAATAAAGCGCTGCAAACACCAGCGCCCCCACGCAACACATGGTCAAAGCCGCCCCTATCGAACGCGGTATGTGCCAGCGCGCCAGCGCCGTCACCCAGGGCCGGAACGCATAACCCGTAAAGATGCCGAGCAATAGCGGCACGAAAAACGACTGTCCCAAACGTAGCAGACCGATGGTGACTCCGGCCGCAATTACGACGAGCGCGATCCTTTGCGAGCGTATGGCCAGGGGGGCTGAGCCTGCGGGCGCGGGCGAGGCTGTCGCGGGAGAGGGATTTTTCACCGACATTCAGTTTTTCGCCGCAGGTTGCAAAGACTGATGGGTTAAAGGAGATGGCATGCCTAAGATCGCAGGAGAGACATTAAAAGGCGCGAGGGGAACGCGCTTGTAATAAATACAAACGGCAGTCAAGTTTACCGATAGTAATGACCAAACTTTACATCTGCGTAAGCACGCCGCCACGCCGCAGCGGAAAACGCGCGGCGCGTCCGAACAAGTTGAGGTCGCTCGCGACGATGTTGCTCAATGCGTGGTCTTGCGCTTTTCGGCAAGTTCCGAGAAAACATTTTCGAGCTTTGCGAAGTCGTTCGCTTTATCGAAAAAATAATCGGCGCCGAGCTCCATACTGCGAGCGCGATATGAGGGGATCGCATAATTGGTGAGAACGATCACCACCGTGCCGGGGCGGCGGTGGCTTTTCAAGCTGCGCAACACGCCGAGCCCGGTGCCGTGCAGCAGTTGCAAATCGAGGATCAGCACGTCCCAGTTCTGCGTGCGCAAGGCGGCTTCCGCGACCGCCTCGGTCTCGGCGTGCCCGGCCATTTCGATTTTTCCCCAGCTGGCGAAAGTTTCCTCGAGCCGGTCGCGCAGGATGGCGGAGTCTTCGACCAGAAAAATGCGTATTGGATCTGCGTCGCTCATCTGGGGTACCGGCATGCGCGTGGCTGCAGCGATACGATCAATTGCAGGCACGAGAAAAGCCTCCTCGTCTGGAGGGCCGCTTGCCGTCACAGTTTAATCCAAAAAGAAGCCGCGCATCTAGCGGCATTGTCCTATATGAATACATCATGGGCCTAATCCTCAAATGCACGTCATTAAGCAGCGAATTTGCGCCGTTCCAGCCGGCAGCGCGCTTTTTTGCGCCGTGCGGATAGACGCGCGGCGTATGCCATCCAATCTTGCTCGCCCTTATATGCATTAAGCAGACCGCGAAGTCTGCTCACCGCATTGCGGGGGGTAGTGTCGAAAATCTATGCAAGTTACATGCCCAAGGCCGCCTCACGTAGGTGCCGAGGTTTGCGCACTCCGTCAATTGCCTGCGGCAGTCGGGAATATTTGCAAATTGAGCGGACTTTTTTACCCGCGGCTTTTCGCGCGTTCAACAAAGTGCTGATTGCTAATGAAAAAATTGTGGCACGCAAGTTGCGACAGTCCGGCCATGGCACACGCTGGAATTCATGTCGATAGATTCTGTGTTTTTAAGTTTACAGAGCGAGTGGATCTGTCGATTCGTAATTTTTCTCAAGGGAGGTAGTATGGATTACACATCACCAGGTCTGGCTTACGAGACGCCGCAGGTTCCGGTATCGATAGGTGCGCTTGACGAACATTTTCGCAGCCGTGAAGGCTTTTCTTTCGATCCCGCGCATGCGCCGCACTCGCCGCGCCAAAACAAGCTCCTCGCAGCATTGAGCGACGTGGACTATGCGCGTTTGGTGCCGCATCTTGAGCTGATGCCGCTTCCCTTTGGCTCGACGCTGCACGAAGGCGGCGGCACGCACAGCTTCGCTTACTTCCCGATTTCCGGCATCGTGTCCCCGCTGTGCGTGATGGAAAATGGCGCGTCCGCTGCTGTCGCCATCACAGGTAACGAAGGCATGATTGGAACCTCGCTCTTTATGGGCGGCGGCACCGCGCTGAATCGCGCCGTTGTGCAGTGCGCTGGCCAAGCCTACCGGCTCGGCGCCAACCGGCTCAAGCACGAATTTGAGCGCGGCGGGCAGCTGTGCCAGTTGTTGCTGGGCTATACCCAATCACTCATCACGCAAATGGCGCAGACCGCGGTGTGCAACAGGTATCACACGATCGAACAGCAGGTGTGCCGCTGGCTGTTGCAAAGCCTCGATCGCATGCCGACCAACGAAATCAGCCTCACGCACGAACTGCTGGCCAATATGCTTGGTGTGCGTCGCGAAGGCGTTACTGACGTGGCCGGGAAGTTGCAGAAGGCGGGCCTCATACGATACTGGCGCGGAAAAATCACCGTTTTGGATCATGTCAGACTGGAAGCGCGAGTGTGCGAATGCTACGCGGCGGTCAAAGGCGAGCATAGCCGTTCCGCCACCCACATGCGCCGCCAAGCGCGCGTCCGCGCCTGATCAATTCGGCCCAACCTCGCGTGCGCGATATATATGTTCGAGCGTGAGCGGGGTGGGGACTAAACCGTTGGCGGACCGGTGTCCGGGCACCCAATGATTGCGCTAACTCAGCCGCACGCAAATGCAAGGGCATAGCTTCACAGTGTAATCCGCTAGTTTCAAAACTGAGACGCTCAACGGCAGAGCGGGCAGATGTACATGCGCTGCTGCAAGCAATGAATAATAAGGATTGGCGTCTCGCGTTATGCCGCGCCACGTTATTGCATTGAACGCGCGCCTTTCAAGAACGCGAGCGCGAAAAATAATACGCGCGTCAACTGCGGATTAAGATGGCGAATTCACGCCTATGACTGGCGCCCGCGCGCGAGAAGTGTCATCACAGCGCCCAACGCGAGAGCGGCGCTGATAGTGGCGAGAGGATCGGTCTGAACGTGTTTATTGCCGCCTTCCACCGCTTTAGTTCTTGAAACGTTGAGGCCGCGCACGCGCGATTCGACCCGCCCCACACGGGGCCGGTTGCGCTCGCGATTTTGGCTGCTGCCTGGTGTGCGCCCGATGCCGCCGTCGCAGCCAGTCCGTCGACCGTTTTGTGGATGCTTTCCGCTGTCTTGTGTGCTACCCCAGTTGCTTTGGACTGGGCAATTTCATGACGGAGCCGCAC
>JBDSJK010000392.1:0-18627 GCA_039917535.1 Burkholderiales bacterium | reverse complement strand
GGTGACCATACCACTCCGAGCTTGGGACTAACACGCTGACGATCGATTCGGTTTGTCAGCAATGAACTCTCGACTTTCACGGAGTCTGCAGCAAGCCCGGCCAGAATGATCAGATGTTGATCTACGGACTTCCATTGTCCGTATGCGTAAGCATTGCTAGATCGAAACCTTACTTGTGCTTGCTCAAGCGGAAAGTCGTCTCGCTCCTTTAAGTGTCCCAATCCCAGCGTTAACTGGAACGGACCAGAACTGTGAACATGCTGAAGCTCTAGGGTGTAGGTCTTAGACTTATTCCCTGTCAGCGGGAAATTATCTGGGTCGCTTGTAACGGTTCTCTCTCTGTCCTCAACAATCGTCGACCAAAGCCATTCTCCACTCGCGTCAGGGGCGTGATGGCCACCTAAACGAAGCGTATCGCTTTGTTCCGCGAGGTTGGTGGGATCGGCAAAATCTGGATCAAATCTGTAAAAAGTCTCTCCAACACGCAGATCAGTACGTTTGAGTTCTAGTTGGAGAGAAGATTTGTGGCTAAGCTGTCCTTGTAAAAAGACGTCATAGATGTCTTTTTTTGCTTCGTTATTTTCTTGAAACCCTTCGGTATCGTAGTGAAGTCCACTTACTGAGAAAGCAATCTTGTTTGCTAACCCGCTCAGAACAAATTGACCAGCGCGGGTGTCCCTACTCCCTGAAAGTGCATCCAGGTCTAATCGCACTTGATTACGACTAAAGAGCTGGTTGAATTCACCCGATCCGAGTTGTACTGGTCCCGTATCCCTTAGTATTGCGAGATTATCGGTGTTTAGCTTCGGGTCGGATGAAGAGACTGCTAAGGGCTGCCTAAGTTGTGCCTGAAGCGCTTCACTGACTCGAGCGATGTCGTGCCTCGGGAGATTGGCATAAGCTGTCGCAAGCAGCAAATGTGCGGCGTAATTCGCAGGGTTATCGGCGAGCGCTTTGGTGCTGCTGATGACTGCGAGTTTCTCGAAACCAGAATCCCCGTACAGGCCAGCAAGACTAGCGGAGCGCGCAGCTTCGTCATCATCCAAGAGTAGCCTCGACCTATAGACCGCTCTGTTGTCATTCAACCTAATCGACGTCACTAGGTTCTGCAGTGCCTCGACGGGTCTGTTCTCTGTCTGATTTCTGATCGCATCGTAGAAGTAGGGGGTGGGGTCTTCGGGACCCCGTTCCTTAGCCAGCTCGAACTGTTTCCCTGCTTCCTCGTCTCTCTTCTCCTCGTAATACGCTTTCCCCAGATAGCTTCTAATTAAGGAGTTCTCGGGGTCCAAACTCGCAGCGATCTCGATCTGTTCTCTGCCTTCGCTTAGGTTTCCTTCACGTATCGTCGCAAGCCCCAAGCCCAGTCGCGGTAGCGGGTCTGCTTGATCGAGTTCAATGGCTCGATTGAAGTTGTCCTTCGCAGCTTTGATGTCGATCCGGGTGAGATTAGCAAACCCCAAGATCGATTGCGTCCTGGCCAGGTTGGGGTTGAGCTTGACAGCTTGCTCGGCAGCTTGCTTGGACTGGTTGTAATTCGGGATGAAGAGTTCGAGTTCCGCGACGCGCGCCCAGGCCAGGGCGTTGCTCTCAACCAGCAGAATGGCTTCCCGCGCGGCTTTCAGGGCATCTTCAATCTTGAAATTGGCTTGCAGTGCATACGACAGCGCGATGCGGGCGGCGGCGGATTGCGGATCGGATTGGACGGCCTGATTGGCAAGTTCGACTGCTTTAGCTTTGTCGTTCTTGACGATGGCGATGATGGTTTGCAGCGACAGCGCATCGCTTGAGTTCGCCTGGCGTAGCAGCGCTTGGTTGATGTCACCCTCGGCTTCGTCGGCTCGTCCGACGTGGAGCAAGAGGCTGGCGCGATAGTTATAGAAGTCTGCATTGCGATCCGACTCGGCGATGCGCTCCAGCCGCTCTATCGCTTCGGCGGTGTCGCCCTGATTGAACAGTGCATAGGATTCCGCAAAGAGCGGCGTGGTGACGCCGCCTTTGTCACGTGGCGTGATCACGGGCGGGTAATAGAGTGCCCATTGCACGGCGTCGCGCGGCTTGATGGTCAAGACTTTAACTGGCGCTTCGCCTTTGCGGGCGGTGGCCGCTTCGTTGTTGGTGAGCAGCAATGCGCCTTGCTCGTTGCTGACGTTAACCTTGCCTTCGATCACCGCGACGCGGGCTTCTTGTTCGTCTACCCCCACATAGAACTCGGTGCCTTCCACCGCGGCGTTCATGAACGGGGTATTGACTTTGAAAGGCTTGGGTGTGCGGGTGATCACGTGGATCGCGCCCTTAATTAGTTCGATCAGCGTCGGATCTTTTTCCGACGTGGGCTCTTTCAATTGAAAAATAGTGTTCTGGTCGAGCGGAATGGTGGTTTCGTTGGGTAAACGCAGCACGGCGCGGCTCTTAGCGCCGACACGCACGACGTCGCCGGCGCACAGAGTTTGGTTGAGCCTGGCGGCCTGTGTTGTGGCCCTACCTGGTAGGCTAAATGCAACATTGCCTTGGACAGATACGACGCGGGTGGTGTTGGCGGGTGAGCAGCGCTCGGCGGCGAACACGAGGGCGACGGGCTGGAGGATGCCGATACTGATGAGGCAGAGTACAAGGGGGCGCGCTGACCCGAATGCGTGAATCTGGCTAATCTGGATTGTGCTAAACCGCTCCATGATGACTCGCGCCGCGCCCCATACTGTTGCTGCCAGCTTGTGTATCACGGGCAGGATCGGAACCCCGATAAGGAAATTCCCCATTTGTAGGCAGCGCACTATTGTTTGAGTCGTTATGCTGGTAAGTGTAACCATTGCTTCCTCCCCGAAACAATATGTCTTATGGCCTATGTCGAAAGTTGTAGATGACCCCGACGGCTTAAGCCGAAAGTTGTAGATACCCGCAGTAAAACAATACTCCTCCTTTCCTAGGATTTGTCAATTTACACAACAAGCCTTATCGCTGGAAAAGCCATCCCACTGAAAATAGTTGTTCATCTCCTACCTGCCCAAGTGGGGATTTTGTATTGCACGCGGCGTAGCATCGGTCACGTAGTCTGATGAGTTGGAGATGTCTGATGTTCTTCACCAAGTCAGGTCGCATTCTTTCACTACATGGCCATGGTTCGAGTGCACAGGCCAATGTTACTCAATCTGCGCTCAATTAACTGATAGGAGAAACACCATGAAAACACGTACCTTCATCACCGTTGCTTTAATCGCCAGTGGCATCGTGGGCGCAACCACGGCAGGCGCGGAACAAAATAATCCGCTGCATCCAAGTTACTTTTGGGGCAAAACCAAACTGGAAAGTTTGGTTTATAGCGATGCAGGCAAAACTGCGGTTGCGATAACCAATCCACTGCATCCGGGTTACTTTGCGGCTAAGGCAGGGCCAACGACGTTCGTTGACGCCGTGGCGTCGATTCGGTACGCCTATGTCGACACGCGCAATCCGCTGCACCCCAGCTACCGTCGCAACTAAGTCCCAAATAACGAGGTGACATTGTGCCGCCAATCCAGGAGGCTTTGACGTTGCAAAGCTGCTTGCGGGAACACCAACCCGCGAGCAGCTACTACCTAGACTGATTAATGGGAGGTGAGTGATGTCGATCACCAAGTTAGGTCAAACTTTACTTCTACGCTCGCTGGCGCAGAGCATTGTCATTGCGGTTGTATGGATGGCCTTACTTGATGGCACGGCTAGCGCAGCCGAAAAAATTACCGGCCGTGCCACGTTCAGCATGACCCATCTCGTCACGATTCCCGTTGGCGTGTCGAGCGCGGAACACACCCTGCTGCACACGATGGATCAAGCGAGTCAATTCGATCTGAGTAGCGATCTGTTTGCCGATTGTTCCATCGAGCGCACCACCACCTGCGACATGGTGCATGGACGTGGCACCTGCTTTGGCTATCAAACGATGATCTCGAGCGATGGCGATCGCTTGGTCACCAAATACAGCGGCATCATTCAACCCGATACCGGCGTCGACAAAAAGCCCACGGATCTGATCGTGCACGGCACCTGGGTGGTGATCAACGGATCCGGCAAATTCGCCAACGTCCACGGTGGCGGAACCTATCGCGGGCGGTACACGTCGGCCCAACAATACGCACTCGAGTGGAGCGGTGAAATCGAGCAGCGTCCGCGTGCCAACGCCACCGCCCCGCCTTCTCGAGAGAGGTAGCACCATGTTGAACGAAACCTTAATGCACGTTATCGCAACACTTTTCTCGGCCGTTGCCGCCATCACGGGTGACCCGATCGGCGATTTGCTGCCCGAGGTGCAACTCGTTCCCCACTCGCAAATCGAAGCGATGGCGTGTCCCGGCACGACCGGCGGCTGCCGCATCCGCGCGATTTATGTTCCCCACTTGGGCGTGTTTTTGGATGACAATTTGGACTTGGAAAAAGACCCGTTCGCACGATCTATTTTGTTGCACGAACTGGTGCATCACGCCCAGGCCGTGATGGCCAAGTATGAGGACTTAAGCACCTGTGAGGCATGGAAAGCGAGCGAAGTGGAAGCGTATGAAATCCAAAGCACCTATTTGCGCAGAGTCGGTTCGGCGACACAGTTGCCGCGTGGCATGGCGCAGATGTTGCGTTGCCCTGCGGGAAATTCTGAATAACAGCTTGCTGAAAAACTCTGTCATTCTGAGCGGAGCGAAGAATCTGCTTTTTGAACGTTTGGACTTACTGAGAACAGCAGATTCTTCGCTCCGCTCAGAATGGCAGGGTATGAGCTAGGAGCCGCACCCAGCTTGCCTGCCACGGCATGCCCTGCCAAGAGCCGCACTGCTATTGGCTCTATGGGCAATCGCTAAAAATATCCTAAGCCGAGGAACGGCGGGTGGGACCCGCCCTTGTTTGTTATTTTTGTTCCACGGGCACGGTCGCATCCCACGTCGATGGCAATCCCGATTCGAGCAGTACGCGACATCGTTCCGCGTAAAATTTTCCTGGGCCGTCGTCAGACCAGCGCGACAGCACTTCAGCAAAACCCGAGGCCGCTTGCCGCACGTTGCCCGCGCGATAGAACGCTAGCGCTGTCGAAAAACTTTGCTGCATAGGTGTTTCCACCCAACTGGGCTCGGCGCTGACTAGCTCAACAATCTCCAGGCTCTGAGATTTCCCAGCAAGCTTGAAACGGCCCAGCGGCCGCGTGACGATATCGTTCACGGCTGCAATGACTTCTTGGGTCGCTAACAGCGAGGTGCCGAGCGCTTTGTTCAACCCTTCCACACGGCTTGCGGTGTTGACGATATCGCCGACGGCGCGGAATTCCAAATGGCCGCCCGCCGCACCCAGGGTGCCCACGGCGACTTGGCCGGCGTGCAGGCCTATGCGGGTTTCAAGTTTGGGGCGATTCGGCGTGGCGTTGAATTCTGTCAGCAGGGTGCGCATGCTTAATGCCGCATGACACGCTTGCTGGCGCAACGCCACTTCGCTCTCGTCGCCGGCCCACAGCGCGAGTAACGCATCGCCGCGCATATCGGCGATGATGCCGCCGTGGCGCTCGATCTCGCGATTGAGTATCGCGAAGTAGTCGTTCATCAGCCGCGCCAGCGCCTGCGGCTCCATAGTTTCCGAAAGTTGCGTATAGTTTTTCACATCGGTCGCAAGACACACGCCGTAGGCAAGCCGTGTTTCCGGCGCGGCGGGGCCGACGTCCGCAAGTGAGCGACTCAGCACATCCGCCGGCACGAATTGTCCCGCCACGTCGATGGCGCGATTACGCTGCCGCTTGGCCTCGCGATACTTGAGCAGCGTGGCGGAGACGAACGCAACCGGCAGTTGCACTACCAGCGGGATAACCAGTGGCCACCAACTATAATTGACGGCGAAATTGAAGCGCACCCCAAACAAATAGCCGAGCGCCAACAAAGCCAACGCGAGCAGCGCGCGGCGCAGCGTGAACAACCACGCGATCAAGCCGGTCAACACACCCCATAGGCCCAAGACACCCATCTGGCGCGGCGTTGCGAGGGGTTTGATGTCGGAGCCCTGAAGCAGATTGGCGAATGCCGTTGCCGCGATTTCCACACCGCTCAGGCGCAAACCATTGGCCTGTGAATAAACCGTGTGGTAGTCGTCGCGCAGGGATTCGTAGTCGCGCCAGTTGCTGGCCGAGAAGCCGATGAAGACCACTTTATCTTTAAACAGCGCCCAGTCGATGTCAGCCGCTTTGGCATTAGTTTGCAAAATCCGATGGTACGGAATGGTGGTAAAGGTACGCGGCGGACCGTAAAAATTCAGGAACTGCGCCTCGTCTGCCGCATACATACGTATGAGCGCGCGCAGGATGCGTTTCTTCTCGGCTGGCAATTGGCTCATGCTATCAACATCCCTCAACGCACGAGGTGCCAGCGTTAAGTCATGGCGGAACGCCGAGCGAAGCTTTGCGGCGACCTGATCAAGATTTTTCCGACTAAGCAGGGCGGCAAGATTGGGTGGCAAATCGGCAACCAGTCGCGCCTTGTACTTGCCCGCGATGACGAGTAAATCTTGATATTGGCTCAGGGCGTAAACCTGCAGCGCCGCCGCCGGCATGGTGGGCGCCTCACCCGCACCTGATTTGAACGTCCAAAAGCCATCCACCCGCACCGGCTCACGCGGTAATACAAATGGCGCATTGCTCAGCGCGGCCTGTTGTAACAATCCAGTGGCCGGAAGAGAAAGCTCCGTTTGCGGCTGCAATTTTTTGACGATGATGACGTTGCCCGCACGCCCTATGGCGTCGGCAAACTCGCCGTCTTCGGGACGATTCTCTTCAAAAAAAAGATCGAACACGATCGCGGCCACGCCCGCCTGATGTAGTTGGTTCACCGCTTGCGCATGCAGGGACCGGGGCCATTTGGCGGGTTTCTCAGGTATATCAAGAACATCGGCGGTTTCAGAATTAATGGCCAGCAACACGATTTCCGCAGGCGGAGACACCACCCCGCGCAGGGCAAACAACCATTGCAACCCGAAGCGCTGTTCCCAATCCGCCATAGCCGGCAACAGCGTCAGCAGTGCGCCCAGCAGCCCGATGCCTAGCCCTAGCCCTACACCCTGCCTAGGCGACGGTTTGTAGTCAGCGCGGTGTATATTTTCTAATGCCATGTTATTAAATATCTTTTTATGAACATCCCCATTTAGCTCGCAACTATTATAGAGCGAGCCCGCAAAAAAAAAGTCTACATTTACCTTCATCTCCTACTTGGTCAAGTAGGTTTTTTTTTGCACTGACTGGGTTACAGTAAATTGCCGCGAATGATGAAATTGTAGATCGCGTCCGCTGCTAAAAAAATTGGGTCATCACAGATAAAGGTATTTGGAGGACTTAATGTGGCTGTTATCGCATTGACGTCAGGGATCGGCACCGGGTCTAAACACCTAGCCGAGTTGGTGGGGAAAAGGCTGGGGCTAGCATTGGCCTACCGTGAGATTTCTATGGGAGGGAAGGCGACATCCGGCGTTATGAACAAATGCCCGGCGGAGCCCAGCGCGCCGCGCTGGGAACGGGGTTTAGCGGCACTCCACAATGAGGGCAACGGCGTCGGGCTAACCGAGTTGGAGGACATCTATCGCCTCGCACAACGGGGCAACGTGCTGATCTGTGGCACATCACCGCTGCATTTTTTGGCGGACATTGAGCATGTCATCAAAGTTCGCGTACGCACTACCATGGCACTACGTGTGCGGCGAATCATGGCTTTTATGAATACCGACATAGCTCAACCCGCATTGGGAAAAATCCTGGCCGGTGATCAACGTCAAGCGGCGATGCTAGATCGCCTGTTCCAAATAGCGGACCTCGAAGATCCGTCGCTCTATGATCTCGTTGTCGATACCGGGCGCGAGCCGGTCGAGAGCATCGCCAGCCAAATTGTCGATCGGGTTACGATGGCTAAATTCAAACCTCGCGAGGAATATATCTTGATGCTTGAACATAGGGCAACACACGTAAGCTCGTCGCGCAGTACTCTACTGAATTGGGAAACGAACATCCTGACTAACAGTCGCCAGGCGCCTTGCACCCTCAATCAGCCATCTTTCCACATCGTAAAACCTAACTTGAACTCTTGCTAAGCACCCACGTTTGCCGATGCCGATTAAGTAACTCATTGATGCTAAGATATAAGCTGACTATGCAACAGCGTATGATTAAAGTACGCTAAGTTTCAATTTCGCCGGGATGTGAAGGAAAATAGCCCGTGAAACACACGTCGGTCATTGCGCACATTCGCCAGATCTGTTGCCTCGGACTCGGTGGCGGCGCGATCATGCCTACGCTGCTGAAAGCCCTGCATGATCTCGTGCCGTCCGATTCCAACGCATTCTTCTGGGTCGATGAAAATGATGACATCGCCGATATTTGCGCGGAGAAATTGCTACCGCCGGAGGTAATGTCATTATATTTTCGCGAATTCTATGACTACAAAGCGGGGGGATTTCGCAGCGTTATCGCCCGCACAGCAAAGCGCGAACTGGGCATAGATCGCACCAATCGCGACCCCGGCTTCTATACGAGCGACTATTACAACCTAGTGTGGCGCGAACATCTTAACGCTCACCATGTGATGTACGCCGTTATTCAAGAACAGGGGCGGAGGCTGGGGCAGTTGAGCTTGTATCGCTCCAGTAATGACGAACCCTACAGCCGCGAGGAAGGGGCGGTGCTCGGGCAAGTGACCCATTATGTCGCCTACGGACTCACGGCGGTGCCGATTTGTGGCAATACGAAAGAGCGGTTTAGCGATACGGACGGCACCGGATTGATTATCATCAATGCCCGTGGCGAAATCCAGCATGTTTCAAAGGAGGGTAAACGGCTGCTGTTTCTTGCCAGCTACGCGACTATTTCTCGCCAATCCTTGCTCTCCTTTGACGACGACGGAATGCCGCCCGCGCTGCAACAAATTGGTCAGAATTTGCAGTCGATATTTTGCGGCCTAGAAGCGCCACCGCCAGTGTGGAATGTGGTGAATAGCCGAGGAAGATTTGTATTTCGCGCTTTTTGGCTCGATGCCGAGCAAAAGGCCGGCCTAGGGTTGATAGGTGTCTCCATACAACATCAGGAACCCTTGCCGTTACGCTTGCTCAGCCAACTCAAATCGTGGCCGTTTACGGATCAACAAAAGCGCGTGATTTTACTGCTGTCGAACGGGGCGTCTTACGGACACGTCGCGAGCGCGCTAAACGTGACAACCAATACGGCAAACTATCACGTCAGACAGATTTACGATCGGCTGCAAGTCCACAACCGCGACGCGATGCTGGACAAGTTGCTTACGCAGTAAACTCTTGCTCGTCTGCAAGCTTGGCTTTACCCATCATGGCGGCGAAGAAAATGCCGACTTCGTACAAGATCCACAACGGTATGGCCAGCATGAACTGCGACACCACGTCGGGCGGCGTGAAAATGGCGCCGAGGACGAATGCCGCGACAATGATGTAGGGACGTATTTCACGCAGCTTTTCCACGCTGACGATGCCCATACGTACTAGGATAATCACCGCGATGGGTGTTTCAAAGGTCACGCCAAAAGCAAAGAACATGCCGAGCACGAAACTTAAGTAATTGTTGATGTCCGTCATCATCGACACGCCTTCCGGCGTGAATCCAACAACAAATTTGAACACCATTGGGAACACGGCAAAATACGCGAACGCCATGCCGATAAAAAACAACAACGTGCTGGTCGCGATCAGCGGTATGGCTAGCTTCTTTTCGTGTTGGTAAAGCCCCGGCGCGACAAACGCCCATAACTGATACAGCACGAAGGGCAGGGCGAGCAAAAAAGCCACCATCATGGCAACCTTCATCGGCACAAAGAATGCACCGGTGACATCGGTTGAGATCATATGCGCGCCGGCAGGCAATTTCGCCAACAGGGGTTTAGCCAACAGGGTGTACAAGTCGCGAGCGAAGTAGAAACAAGGCAAAAACGCGATGCCGACGGCGATCAACGCGCGCAACACGCGGTCGCGCAGCTCGATTAAATGGGAAATGAAAGTTTCTTGAAGCTCGCTCATGGCGGGGCGAGAAATCTAGACTTTGGTTGCGGCCGCTGGCTGAGTTTCCTGGGCGGCGGCAGAGGAATCCAAAGCAAGTTCAAGCTGGGGCGACGGCTCGGCGCGTGGCGCGACAGGCTTGGGAACCGACACATCTATCTGGTTCGCGGGATGTTGCGAAGCGGCGTTGGCGATACTCGCCTCACCCAGCGCATTGAGACCATTGGCCGCTTTAGCGAACCCCGTACCGACTTCGTTCGAAATGGTGTTCACCTGGCTTTGCGCTTCGAGCATGTTTTTTCTCATGTCCGATTCGATCTCACTGCCGGTTGCTTCCACTTCCTTGCGCAAATCCTTGAGGTCTTTGAGTGATTCAAACTCGTTCATCTCGCGACTAATATCGGCCTTTACCCCGGCGACATAACGCTGCATGCGGCCCATGAGTATACCCACCGTGCGCGCCACCTTGGGTAGGCGCTCGGGGCCAACGACCACCAAGGCCACCACGCCGATGACCATCAACTCGGTAAAGCCGATATCGAACATCTCAGATTCTTAGCGGCAAATGGCTACGCTTTGCTGCGTTCCTTAACTTCGCCCTCAATGGTTTCTTTGGCGCTCTCCAACTGGCCGGTGGCCTTGTCCTCGTCGGTCTTCATACCGTCTTTGAATCCCTTCACCGCGCCACCAAGATCCGTGCCGATGTTGCGCAATTTTTTGGTGCCAAATATCATCAGAACGATGACTAAAACAATCAGCCAATGCCAAATACTAAATGATCCCATGGTTCTCTCCTTACTAGAGTTTATTCAATGTTTCCGCCATGCGCGGCGTTTTGCTATCGCCACCCGTGACATGTAGGTGCAAATGAAACACTTCTTGGTGTCCACCGCGCCCGGTATTAATAATGGTGCGAAATCCGTCGCTTAATCCTTGTTCGCGAGCTAGTTTAGGCGCGAGTAAGATCAGCTTCCCCAACAAAGCTTCGTGACGGGATTCCGCTTCCGCCAACGAATCCATGTGCTCTTTCGGGATGATCAGAAAATGCACCGGCGCAATCGGATGGATGTCGTGAAACGCAAGCACCTGGTCGTCCTCATAAACTTTCTTGCTGGGTATGCTCCCCGTCGCAATCTTACAAAACAAACAATCGTCTTTTTTATTCATTTTCTTTTACCGGGTACGCCCGCCTTTCTCCGTCAATCCTGACGTTCCCTCGCGACGCCTTAATTCATCAATGATTTCGCCGGGCCGTATACCGGCGGCGCAAAGCATGATCATACTATGAAACCACAGATCCGCCGTCTCCCGGATGAGATGTCCGCGATCGCCACTCTTCGCGGCAAGTATGGTTTCGGTCGCCTCTTCGCCAATTTTCTTGAGAATGGCGTCCTGACCGCCGTGGTAAAGCTTCGCCACGTAAGACGATGCCGGATCCGCCTGTTTGCGACTTTCCAGCGTATCCGCCAAGGAATCTAAAAATGCTTCGTTACTCATGCTTATAAATCTCTTTGGGGTCTTTCAACACCGGCTCCACAACCCGCCACTCGTTGCCTTCGAGACGTTGAAAAAAACAACTAACTCTACCCGTATGACAAGCAATACCGCCGTGTTGTTCAACGTTTAGCAGCAATACATCGTTATCGCAGTCCAGGCGAATGTCCGTCACCTTCTGCGCGTGCCCGGATTCTTCGCCTTTGCGCCACAATTTGTTGCGCGAACGGGACCAGTAAACCGCGTTTCCCGTATCCCGCGTCAAGCGTAGCGCCTCGCGATTCATCCAGGCAAACATCAGCACTTTACCGGTCTTATCGTCTTGCGCGATGACAGGAATGAGACCCTCTGCGGTCCACGAAACTTTTTCTAACCAGTCGTCCATTATCTGGCGGTTAAAGCCTGACCTCTATGCTGCAGGCCGCCATGTATTCTTTTGCTTGTCGCACCGTGTATTCGCCGTAATGAAAAATGCTCGCCGCCAGAACCGCATCAGCCCGTCCCTGCACGACACCATCGACCAAGTGCTGCAAGTTGCCCACGCCACCGCTGGCGACGATAGGCACATCCACTGCATCGGAAATCGCTCGGGTTAACGCCAAATCAAAGCCCTGTCTCGTGCCATCGCGATCCATACTGGTCAGCAATAATTCGCCCGCACCTGCAGCGACCATTTGATGCGCCCATTGTACCGCATCGAGCCCGGTTGAACGCCGGCCGCCGTGGGTAAATACCTCCCAGCGAGGTTGGTTTGCGCCTTGCACTTGCTTTGCGTCGATTGCGACCACGATGCACTGCGAGCCGACTTTCGCCGACGCTTCCGCGACCAGTTCCGGATTCTGCACGGCGGAGGTGTTGATGCTGACTTTATCCGCGCCGGCATTCAGTAAACGGCGCACGTCAGCGACACTGCGCACGCCGCCGCCCACGGTGAGCGGAATAAACACCTGGGCCGCCACAGCCTCGATAATCGAGAGAATCAAGCCACGCCCGTCGGAGCTGGCTGTTATGTCTAAAAAGGTCAGCTCATCGGCACCTTCTGCGTCGTAACGCCGCGCGATCTCCACGGGATCGCCCGCATCGCGCAACTCGACGAAATTGACGCCTTTGACGACCCGTCCGGCGTTAACGTCTAGGCAGGGGATGATGCGCTTAGCTAAGGGCATAGACGGCTTTCGCCCTCATCCCTTTGAGTGGCTGTCCGCAAGTTTCTGTGCTGCGGCGAAATCAAGCGTACCTTCGTAAATCGCGCGACCGGTAATAGCGCCCGTGATACCCTCGCTCTCAACGGCGCACAGGGCTTTGATGTCGTCCAAATTAGTCACGCCGCCGCTGGCAATAACGGGGATGGATAAGGCTTGGGCCAGCTTCACGGTGGCGTCGATATTGACGCCGGTCAGCATGCCGTCACGGCCTATGTCAGTGTAGATCACCGCTTCCACGCCGTAATCCTGAAAGCGTTTCGCGAGGTCGATCACGTCGTGCCCGGTGAGTTTCGACCAGCCGTCGACGGCTACTTTGCCATCTTTGGCGTCGAGACCGACCATGATGTGACCGGGAAAGGCATCGCAGGCTTCATGCAGAAAGCCAGGATTTTTGACCGCGGCAGTGCCCAAAATCACCCAATCGATCCCGTCGTCGAGGTAGGTTTCAATGGTATTCATGTCGCGTATCCCGCCACCGAGTTCAATGGGCAATTTCCCATCGAGCACGTCGAGGATGGCTTTGATGGCCAAATGATTCTTAGGTTTACCCGCCTGGGCGCCGTTTAGGTCAACGAGATGCAGGCGTTTCGCGCCGAGCGCTTGCCAGCGTTTAGCGGTCGCGCCTGGATCTTCGGAAAAGACCGTTGCGTTTGCCATTCACCCTGTTGCAAACGGACACAATGGCCGTCCTTAAGGTCGATTGCAGGAATAATGATCATATGGTTTAGCGGATTGGGTAATTTATGGCTGCCACGCGGCGAAATTCGACAGCAACTTCAACCCCGCCGCCTGGCTCTTTTCGGGGTGAAACTGTACGGCAAAGAGATTATCCCGCGCGACGGCGCAGGTGAAATCATTGGGGTAGCGTGACCGGCCGGCAATATGACCGGGATCGCTCGGCACCGCATAGTAACTATGCACAAAGTAAAATCTAGCACCGTCTTCAATTCCCCGCCACAGCGAATGGCCAACGGATTGCCATACCTGGTTCCAGCCCATATGGGGCACTTTGAGCTTGTTGCCTGATTCGTCGGCCATCTCCGTCTTGGAGAAGCGCACCACCCGGCCCGGCAAAATCCCCAGCCCTGGCACGTTGCCCTCTTCTGAATGGTCAAACAGCATCTGTAGTCCAATACAAAGGCCCAGGAATGGCTTAGTCTGCGCGGCCTTCAGCAAAGCCGGACGCAATCCCCGGGCATCTAATTCGCGCATACAGTCGGGCATAGCGCCCTGCCCCGGAAACACGATGCGGTCGGCGTCGGCGACCTTGCTAGGATCGTCGGTGACGTCAATATCATGGCCAGGCGCGGCCCGCTCAAGCGCCTTCGCCACCGAGTGGAGGTTACCCATACCGTAATCAATTACCGCGATGCGACCCATGCCACTATCTAGCGCTACAGTGAGCCTTTGGTTGAAGCAACCACGGTGGAGGCCCGCGGATCGACTTCGGTCGCTATACGCAAAGCACGGCCGAAGGCCTTGAATATTGTTTCTACTTGATGGTGAGCATTTACTCCACGCAGGTTGTCGATGTGTAACGTCGCCAAGGCATGATTGACAAAACCCTGAAAAAATTCATGCACCAAATCCACATCAAACTCACCGACACGGGCACGTGTATAGTCAACGTGATATTCCAATCCAGGCCGCCCTGATAGGTCGATCACGACACGCGACAAGGCTTCATCGAGAGGTACATAAGCGTGGCCGTAACGGCGCAGCCCTTTTTTGTCACCGGCCGCTTTTGCAAAGGCTTGACCCAGGGTGATACCAATATCTTCAACGGTGTGGTGAGCGTCGATATGCAAATCGCCGTTGGCGGTCACGGTGAGATCAAACAAACCGTGTCGCGCGATTTGATCCAGCATGTGGTCGAGAAACGGCACACCGCTGGCAAGCTTGGCGGTGCCGGTGCCATCGAGATCGATGGCTACCGTTATTTGGGTTTCTAAGGTGTTACGGATGACCTGGGCCGAGCGCATAAACGAATTCTGCAAGAGTGGGAGGGCTATAATGACTGGAGAGGTTTATATTAGAGATCAAAGGCAAAGCGTCAGGATGAGCGCTCGTGCGGCGTTTGCTTTTTTCCAGGAGCGCTACCGTGTCGATGAGACTAAATAAGTGGCGTGACGAACATGATTTTGACCAATATACCACGTTGCTTTGGCCCGTCAAATAGGCGCAAGTCACGCCAGGATCCCGCGCAGCGCCGTAACGAGTGCATCACACTCATCGTTCGTACCGATGCTAATGCGTAAGTAAGGGGCGATGCGCGGCGGAGTGGAAAAATGCCGCACAATAATTCCGCGTTCCCTCAGCTTGGCGGCGATATCGGCGCCGCAAATGGTCTCGTGGCGCGTAAAGATAAAATTCGCCGCCGACGGCAGCACGCTAAAGCCTAAGCCATTTAGCTCGGCGAGGAGCCTCGCACGGCTCGCGATCACCTTGTCGCAGTTCGATCTCAACCATTCTTGGTCCTCGACAGCGACTGTCGCACCCGCCTGCGCCAGACGATCCAGGGGATAGGAATTGAAGCTATCCTTAACGCGATTCAAGCCTTCGATTAGAGCCGTATCGCCCAACGCATAGCCGACACGCAAACCAGCCAGGGCACGAGATTTTGACAATGTGTGAACCACCAACAATTGCGGATAGCCCTTGACCAAACGCGCGCAGGACTCGCCGCCAAAATCCACATAGGCTTCGTCGATCACTACGGCCGAATTCTTGTTCGCCTTGAGCAATCGTTCGATTTCCGACACAGCTAAAAACCGGCCAGTCGGCGCATTGGGATTAGGGAAAATAATCCCTCCGTTTGCCTGCTGGTAATCGTCGACATTGATTTCGAACGATTCCGTCAACGGCAATTGCTTGTGCTCAATTCCGTACAAGCGGCAATAAACGGGATAAAAACTATAGGTGATATCCGGAAACAACAGCGGCGCGGCATGTTTGAACAACGCCTGAAAAACAATAGCCAGCACCTCGTCGGAACCGTTGCCAACGAAAACTTGCGACGGCTGCAAATCATACGCAGCGGCAATCGCCCGCTTAAGCCGATCACTGTTGGGATCGGGATAAAGGCGCAGCGTATCGCCAGTCTCAGCCGCTATCGCCGCGAGCGCTCGGGGACTGGGACCGTAGGGATTTTCGTTGGTGTTGAGTTTGATCAGGTTCGCAAGCTTGGGCTGTTCACCCGGCACATAGGGCATTAGGCTGTGAACGATGTCGCTCCAATAATGGCTCATCGTTTCATCCGGTATTCGGCCGCTAGCGCGTGGGCCTGCAGACCTTCGCCATAGGCCAAGGTTGCCGCGATCTTGCCGAGGCTTTGTGCGCCGGCTTGCGAGACGTGAATGATGCTGGAACGCTTTTGGAAATCATATACGCCCAAGGGCGACGAGAAGCGCGCGCTGCGCGACGTCGGCAAGACGTGGTTAGATCCCGCGCAATAATCGCCCAGCGCTTCCGAGCTAAAGCGCCCGAGAAAAATCGCGCCCGCGTGTTTGATCTTGCTCAACAAAGCCTTGGGATCTTCGACGGACAATTCCACATGCTCGGGGGCGATCTCGTTAGAAATCGCGCAAGCTTCGTCCAAATCCCGGACGTGAATCAGCGCGCCGCGATTCTGCAACGAAGCGAAGATGACCGCCTGCCGGGGCATTCCAGCCAGTTGCCGTGCAATGCTCGCCGCAACGCGCTCGATGAAATCAGCATCGGGGCACAATAAAATTGCTTGGGCGATTTCGTCGTGCTCCGCCTGTGAAAACAAATCCATTGCGATCCAGTCGGGATGGGTGCTGCCGTCGCAAATCACCAGAATTTCTGATGGCCCCGCCACCATGTCGATGCCCACCACGCCGAAAACGCGGCGCTTTGCGGCGGCGACGTAGGCATTGCCAGGGCCGACGATCTTGTCCACTTGCGGAATTGTTTGCGTGCCGTAGGCCAAAGCAGCGACGGCTTGCGCGCCACCTATGGTGAATACGCGATTGACGCCGCCGATGGCCGCAGCGGCCAACACCAGCGGATTTTTTTCGCCGTGCGGTGTTGGCGTCACCATTATCAATTCACCGACTCCGGCGACCTTGGCGGGAATCGCATTCATCAGCACCGACGACGGATACGCCGCCTTGCCGCCGGGAACATACAGGCCGACGCGATCCAGCGGCGTAACCTGTTGTCCTAGCACGGTGCCGTCGGCCTCCGTGTATTGCCATGACGCTAGTTTCTGTTTCTCGTGATAGGCGCGAATGCGCGCCGCGGCTTGTTCCAGCGCCTCACGTTGTACAATAGGCAGGCCGGAGAGCGCCGCCTGGAGCGCTTCTCCAGGCAATTCTAGGCCAGAATCAGCGTCCGTATTGAATCTATCAAAACGCGCCGTGTACTCGATCACCGCCGCGTCGCCACGCCGTTTCACATCTTGAATAATGGCCGCAACGGTCGTATCGACCGCGTCATCTTGCGCGGTATCAAAGGCCGTGAGTTGTTTTAGTTGCGCGGAGAAATTTGCGTCGCGGCTGCTTAAACGTTTGATGGCAACCATCTCACTCAACTGCTTTGGCAAAAGAGTCGATGATGTCTTGCAGCAAGCCGCGCTTGAGCTTGAGCGCTGCGCGATTCACGATCAGACGCGAGCTAATCGGCACGATCTCTTCGACCGCGATCAAATTATTTGCGAGTAACGTTTTGCCCGTGCTGACCAGATCGACGATCGCGTCGGCGAGGCCCACCAGCGGGGCGAGCTCCATGGAACCGTACAGCTTGATGAGATCGACATGCATGCCCTTGGCGGCAAAATGTTCGCGCGCCGTCTGCATATATTTCGTCGCAACTTTAAGGCGAGCGCCACGGCGCACCGTACCGGCGTAATCAAAATCGGCCCGGGTTGCCACCATCATTTTGCAACGAGCTATATTCAAATCCAGCGGCTGGTACAGCCCCGCGCCGCCGTGTTCCTGTAACACGTCTTTACCGGCGATGCCCAAATCCGCCGCGCCATATTGCACATAGGTCGGCACATCGCTGGCGCGCACGATGATGAGCCGCACATCGGCGCGATCCGTGGCGATGATGAGCTTGCGCGAGCGCTCCGGATCTTCCGCGGCGGTGATGCCGGCGGCCTTAAGCAGCGGCACGGTCTCGTCGAAGATGCGGCCTTTCGAGAGTGCGATCGTCACGCCGTGAAACGCGGGAACTAGAGTCGGTGGGGAAGAAAGTTCCCCAACTTGGGTCGGCATGTGTTTCTGACTTCGATTCAAACGGCTATTTTACACGGCTGTTATTTAACACGGCTAATCTGGGCGCCGAGTTGCGACAGCTTGTCTCCGATATTTTCGTAGCCGCGATCAAGGTGATAAATACGCTCAATGGTGGTTTCACCTTGGGCGATCAGCCCGGCGATGACCAGCGATGCGGAGGCGCGCAAATCCGTCGCCATCACGGTCGCGCCCTGTAATTTCGGCACGCCGCGAACGATGGCGGCATTGCCTTCCACGTCGATTTTAGCGCCGAGGCGACGCAGTTCTTGTACGTGCATGTAGCGATTTTCGAAGATGGTTTCCGTGATCACCGTGGTGCCGTCGGCCACGCTATTCATCGCCATGAATTGCGCCTGCATGTCGGTCGGAAACGCCGGGTACGGCGCGGTGCGCAGGCTCACGCCGTGGTTCGGGCCGCGCATTGAAAGCTTGATGAAATCCGGACCGCGTTCGATGCGCGCATTGGCTTCTTCCAGCTTGTCGAGCACGGAGTCGAGCATATCGCTGCGGGTGTTGGTGACGACCAACTCGCCGCCGGTGGCGGCGGCGGCGACCAAAAACGTTCCCGTCTCGATGCGATCCGGCATGACGGTGTACGCCGCGCCCACCAGGCGGCTCACGCCTTCGATGACGATCATGTCGCTGCCGTGGCCCTTGATCTTGGCGCC
>JBDSJK010000391.1:0-4963 GCA_039917535.1 Burkholderiales bacterium | reverse complement strand
CAAGTCTTTGGGTTCGCTCATGGAAATCACCTTCTGATTTGTTTCACTATTATAATGCGGGCTTGCAGTGTGATTCTAAAATCTTTAGTCGAAAGCTATAAACCATGATGTTACTCCGCTCGTTGCGATCATTGGGGTTGGTCGGCGTGTTGTTGCTCGCCAGCGCGTGTACCTTCTTGACGCCTTATCGGCTTGAGATACAGCAGGGCCACGTGATGACGGACGAAGCGCGGGCGAAACTTAGATCGGGTATGACTAAAAACCAAGTATCGCAAGTGCTGGGTACGCCATTACTTAACGATGTGTTCCACGCCAATCGTTGGGATTATGTTCATTACGTGCGTCGGCGCGGCAACATGATTGATCAAAAACATATCGCGCTTATCTTCGAAGATGAAAAGCTTGCTCGCCTTGAAGGCACCGGCGCGCCCGCGCTGGCGCCCGCCGGGACTGTGCCGGAGCCGGTTGCGCCTAAGACGGAGGCCGAGTCACCCAAGGCAGAGCCGGTCGCGCCAGCGCCAGTCGCGCCTAAGCTAGATGGTGATACGCCGAGTATCCCGCCTGCGACAGAAGTACCAAAAGCACCGGAGGTGAAGTAGTGCCAATCAAGGTTTGCATCGCCGGAAGTAGCGGGCGCATGGGGCGAACGCTGATCGAGCTGATCCGCGAAGGCAGCGATCTCAAACTCTCCGCGGCGCTGGAAATTCCCGGCAGTGCTGCTATTGGTCACGATGCTGGCGAGGGTGTGGGTGTTTCCACTGGCGTAAAAATCACTGCGGATGCGTCTGCGGCGTTAATGCAAGGTGACGTGTTGATCGACTTCACGCGGCCTGAAGGTTCTCTCAGATATTTGCACATCTGCCGCGAGAAGCAGGTCAAGATGGTGATCGGGACTACTGGATTCTCGCCACAACAAAAGCAGATCATTGCCGACGCCAGCCGCGACACGGGCATCGTCTTTGCGCCCAATATGAGCGTGGGTGTGAATGTGTGCTTGAAGCTGCTCGACATCGCGGCCAAGGTGTTGGCGGAAGGTTACGATATTGAAATCGTCGAAGCCCATCATCGCCATAAGGTCGATGCGCCTTCCGGTACCGCGCTGCGCATGGGCGAAGTCGTGGCGCACGCACTGGGCCGAGATTTGAAGGATTGCGCCATTTACGGCCGTGAGGGTGTGACCGGCGAGCGCGATCCCTCCACGATTGGTTTTGCTACCGTGCGCGGCGGCGATATCGTCGGCGACCACACGGTCATGTTTGCCGGCATCGGCGAACGGATAGAAATCTCTCACAAAGCGTCCAGCCGCGCGACCTTTGCCCAGGGTGCGTTGCGTGCCGCGCGCTTTTTGGCGACCAAGGACAATGGCTTGTATGACATGCAGGACGTTTTGGCGCTGCGTTGACAAGAATTGCCCTTCCGGCCGATAATGCACGACTTTCACAACACGGCGAATTAGCTCAGTTGGTTAGAGCGACGGAATCATAATCCGCAGGTCCGGGGTTCGAGTCCCTGATTCGCCACCACTATTTTTTCCTAGCGCATATCGACTACACCAAGTTGTTTTATTCCCGACTCCATTGTTTTTGGCGTTTTGTGCTGTTAGCTTCAGTTTTTTCTCTTAGCGTTGGCGCGTCCGCTCGCGATTTTCCCCGAACCGCAAAACAAGCGCGGTTCAATCAGTTTGAACGTCCGTTTGTGACCCTCGGCAGCACGATGTTGCCGCTGGCCCACGATATCCGCGTCATCGATGAGAACAATCGATTTACTAGAGCGTCGCGCATTCCGATTGGCGCCAAGGTCGTTTATCAGCTTGACCAACGTCGCGGTGAGGTTGAGAAGATTTGGGTGTTGGGTGCGGAAGAAATTGCGCACATTCGCCCATAGTGCAAATCTGAACATGGCAAAAAAGCTTTACATCAAAACCTTCGGCTGTCAGATGAACGAGTACGACTCGGACAAAATGGCCGACGTGCTGCGCGTGTCGGAAGGTCTGGAGCCGACCGCGACCCCTGAAGATGCCGACATCATTCTGTTCAACACGTGCTCGGTGCGCGAAAAAGCGCAGGAAAAAGTATTCGACGATTTAGGCCGGGTCAAACACCTTAAGCAGCGTAATCCGAGTTTATTGATTGGTGTCGGCGGCTGTGTCGCGAGCCAGGAAGGGGCAGCCATCGTCAAGCGCGCGCCCTATGTCGACATAGTGTTTGGTCCGCAGACGCTGCATCGCCTGCCGGATTTGATCGCGAAACGCCGCCAGTCCGGCAAAGCGCAGGTGGATATTTCTTTCCCGGAGATCGAAAAGTTCGATCATCTTCCTCCGGCGAAAATTGATGGCCCGACGGCGTTTGTTTCCATCATGGAAGGCTGCAGCAAATATTGCAGCTTCTGCGTCGTGCCCTACACACGCGGTGAAGAAGTGTCGCGCCCCTTTGAGGATGTGCTCACCGACATCGCCGATTTGGCGGACCGCGGTGTAAAAGAAGTGACCTTGCTCGGTCAAAATGTGAACGCCTACCGCGGTAAGACCGAGGCGGGCGAGATTGCCGACTTTGCGCAATTGTTGGAGTATGTTTCGGCAATGCCGGGCATCGCGCGCATTCGTTACACTAGTTCTCATCCGCGCGAATTTTCGCAGCGCTTGATCGATGCCTACGCAACCGTTCCGCAACTGGTGAGCCAGGTGCATTTGCCAGTGCAGTCGGGCGCCGATCGAATATTGGCCGCGATGAAGCGTGGCTACACGGTGTTGGAATATAAATCCATCATCCGCCGCTTGCGCGCCGTGCGGCCGGATATTTCTATTTCATCGGATTTTATCGTCGGCTTTCCCGGCGAAACGGAGCAGGATTTTCTAGCCACGATGAAGTTGGTGGAGGACGTTGGCTTCGACGGCAGTTATAGTTTTGTCTACAGTCCGCGCCCCGGCACACCTGCGTCGGAATTGCAAGATGTTGTGTCGCGCGAAGCCAAGCTCGAGCGCTTGCAACGGCTGCAAGCGAAAATCGCCGCCCACAACCTAACCCTCAGTGAGCGCATGGTGGGGAATGTCGAACGTGTGTTGGTCGAAGGCGCGGCGCGAAAAAATGCCGCTGAATTTTCTGGACGCACGGACAACAATCGAGTCGTGAATTTCCCAGGACAGCCGCGCTTGATTGGCGAGTTTGTGAATGTGAAAATTCTGTCAGCGCTAACTAACACGCTGCGCGGTGAGATTGTGTTGCCTCACTAGTGTTGACGCCCAGCGCCATCAGCAATCCCGTCGATCTTAATTTTTCGCCCGTCGATAACCTACGGCTCGCCAACCTGTGCGGCCCGCTGGACGGTCATCTGCGCCAGATCGAGGCATCACTGGGGGTGACTGTTTCTCGTCGCGGAGAAAATTTCCGCATCGACGGGCGCGCCGCCGCAACCGCGACCGCGGAAAAAGTTATTGCCACTTTGTATCAATCGGCGACGCGGGAACTGACCAGCGAAGATGTTCAATTGAACTTGATCGAAGTCTCATCCGCGCAGACTAGCGAAGGCGGAAAATTAGAAGCGCCCGTATTGCTCACCCGTCGCGGCGATTTGCGTGGCCGCACGCCGCGCCAGGTTGAGTATCTAAACAACATACAAGCCCACGACATCACTTTTGGCATCGGTCCTGCGGGAACCGGCAAAACCTATCTCGCCGTCGCGTGTGCTGTCGATGCGTTACAACGCGACAAAGTGAAACGCCTAGTGTTGGTGCGACCCGCGGTGGAGGCGGGCGAAAAACTTGGCTTCTTGCCCGGTGATTTGGCGCAAAAAGTCGATCCCTATTTGCGGCCTTTGTACGACGCACTTTACGATCTGATGGGCTTTGATAAAGTCGAGAAACTATTCGAGCGCAGCACCATCGAAATCGCGCCGCTCGCCTACATGCGTGGCCGCACTTTGAATCATTCTTTCATTATTCTCGATGAAGCACAGAACACCACGCCCGAGCAGATGAAAATGTTTTTAACGCGCATAGGTTTTGGCACCAAGGCCGTCATCACCGGCGACGTCACGCAGATTGATCTTGCGCGCCATCAAAAAAGTGGATTGATCGACGCGCGCAATGTACTGCAGGACGTAGAAGGCATCGCCTTCACCCTCTTTCAATCGGAAGATGTCGTGCGCCATCCCATCGTGCAAGCCATTGTCAATGCCTACGAACGACATGCGCAGGCGAGCCAAACCTAGGCTGTCGCTCGCTGTTCAATATGCAACTAAGAATGAGCACGTCCCGACAAGGGCCCAGCTTCGCCGCTGGGTTCGCGCCGCGCTAGATCGCGACGCCACGATCGCATTGCGCATCGTGGATCGCGCCGAAGGCCGCGCACTCAACCGCGATTTTCGTCACAAAGATTACGCCACCAACGTACTCACGTTTGTGTACGATGAAACGGCGAGCAACGCGCTTGCCGGAGATGTGGTGCTGTGCGCGCCGGTTGTCGCGAGCGAAGCGAAAACACAACGCAAAGCGCAGCTCCATCACTACGCCCATCTCGTCATCCACGCCACGTTACATTTACAGGGCCATGATCATGAGCAAGAGCACGATGCCGAGGTCATGGAAAGCTGCGAAATTGAAATCCTGTCACGTATGAAAATTTCGAATCCCTACTCGTAGAGCCGCTTCTATATTGGAACGTGGCAAGGCATGCCCTGAGAGCCGCGCCACGCATGATTCGTGGCGTGGTGCGCAAAACATTTCTTTAGTACCTATGCTTAGCTCGACAGAAATTAGGCATTTTGTTCATCGCTCGCTATGTTTGTAGCGAGTATCCAACCGTTCAAGCCGTATGAAGACGAAATCTCGAAGCATCTAACTTGCATTTCGCTGAGATACTTAAACGTTACTTCGATTGTGCCTTGCCAGAATAAGGGCCACCCCCACTTCTTCTCTTGTTCAAATTGATTTACGTGTTCGGAGAGAAATGACTTGAGCGGGGACTCA
>JBDSJK010000390.1:0-13817 GCA_039917535.1 Burkholderiales bacterium | reverse complement strand
TTGGCTGTACCGGTCAACACTGCGTCGTTGGCCATCGAAGCGAGGGCGGCGCGCACGGCCTGCATCTTGATTTGTGACATCACCCGGCCGGTGCCCAACGGCCTGTTCTTGCCCGTTCTGGTGCGCGAATTAATGGATGCAGGCATTCCCGCATCCGGGATCACCATTCTGGTCGCCACGGGACTGCATCGCCCCAACGAAGGCGACGAAATGCGCGAGTTGGTCGGCGACGACTGGGTGTTGAACTCCGTGAACGTAGCGAATCACTACGCGCGTGATGACCAAGCGCACGTCGACGTCGGCACCACGTCTCGAGGCACGCGGGTGAAGCTAGATCGGCGTTTTGCCGAGGCGGATATTCGCATCGCAACCGGCTTGGTCGAGCCCCATTTCATGGCGGGCTGGTCGGGCGGCCGCAAGGTAATCGCGCCCGGCGTCGCACACAAAGAAACCATCACCACCTTCCACAGCGCGCGTTTCATGGCCCATCCGCGCGCGGCCAATTGTGTGCTCGACGGCAATCCCTTGCACGAAGAACAGCTTGCCATCGTGAAAATGTTGGGCAAGGTATTTGCGCTCAACACCGTGATCGACGAGCATCGTAATTTATCGTTTGTTAATTTTGGCGAGATCGTGCAAAGCCATCTCGACGCAGTGGATTTTTGTCGCGAGTATGCTGAAGTCGGCGTTGATCGTCGCTTTAAAACCGTGGTGACGAGTGCGGCGGGTTATCCACTAGACAAGACCTATTATCAAACCGTCAAAGGCATGGTCGGCCCGCTGGATATTCTCGAGCCCGGTGGCGATTTAATCATCGCGTCCGAATGTTCCGAAGGCATGGGTTCGGAAGAGTATGTTGAGGCGCAACGTCGTTTGATTGATCTGGGGCCCGATGGTTTTTTTGCCGACATCAGCAAAAAGCAATACGCGGACATTGACGAATGGCAAACGCAGATGCAGTTAAAGCCCATGAAAGTGGGTTCCGTCTCGCTTTATACAAAAGGGCTTCGCGATGCCGACCGCGCGCTGACCGGCGTGCGCATGATCGATTCTGTTGAGTCTGCTATTGCGGAAAGCGTGCAGCGCAGCGGCGATAAGCGCATTGCGATTGTGCCGGAAGGACCTTACGTGGTACCTGTTTATTCGCCGCTAGCGCCGGCTCGCGCCGCGGCCTAGCGATAAGAGTTCATCACTTTGTACGACTTGATTATCGAAAACGCCACTCTCATAGATGGCCTCGGAAACCCCGCCCAGCACGGCAGCCTTGCCGTGAAAAATGGCCGTATCTCCGCTCTGGGAGCGGATCTAGGGCCTGCCCGCGAGCGCATTGACGCACAAGGATGGGTGTTGTCGCCGGGCATCGTCGACTTGCACACTCACTTTGACGCGCAATTAATTTGGGATCCCTTAGCGACGCCGTCCGTCGCGCTGGGTGTGACTAGCGTGGTGATAGGCAACTGCGGGTTCACCCTGGCGCCATGCAAGCCAGAACATCGTGACCGGACGCTGCGCAATCTTACTCACGTCGAAGGCATGTCGTTGGACGCGCTGAATGCGGGCGTGCAATGGGATTTCGAAAGCTATCCCGACTATGTCAACATGTTGGAGCGGCGCGGCAGCGTGCCGAACGTCGCTTCCTTCGTCGGCCATTCGGCGGTGTGGACGTTTGTGTTGGGTGAAGATGCTTCAAAGCGTGCAGCGACCAAGGCCGAAGTCGCCGAGATGAAGCGTATCGTCAGCGAAGCGATGGCGGCCGGCGCCGTGGGTTTTGCGACGACGACGCTCGAGCAGCACAGTGGCGAGGGTGGCGTGCCGATGCCGTCGCGTTTGGCGGACGAGTACGAGATTTCCGAACTAACCACCGCGCTCGGCGACGCGGGCAAAGGTGTATTCATGCTGACTAAAGGCAACAACACCGCCGTGCCGTGGCTGGAACAACTCGCCGCGCGTAACGGCCAGCCGATCATGATAGCGGCGATGTTTGTTGACCCCAACGACCCTGAGCGCGTGTTCACGGAATTGAAAGAAATTACTGCCGCCTGCAATCGCGGCCATGAGCTTTGGGCGCAGGTCGGCTGCTTTCCATTTTTTATGGAATTTGCGCTGGGCAATCCTTATCCCTTTGAAGCGTGCGCCGCCTGGAAGCCCGCCATGGAAGCGGAGAACGAAGCGGCCTATCGACGCGTGTTGAGTGATCCCGCGCTGCGTGCGCAACTCAAAGCAGAAGCGAAGTCGCGCACCATCCCCAACCGCTTTAATTATTTTGCATGATCGCTATTTCAAAAGCATCGTGCCACAAGCCACGCCCAGCTTGCCTCTCGGGCCATACCTTGCCGGGAGCCGCTCTGGGTAAGGGTGACAAGCAAATGACTTCATAAATTAACATTACGTTAATCCAACCCAACCACACACTAGGGAAAACACATGCTCGATTTCTACACCGCCGCAACGTCCAATGGCCAGCGCGCCGCCATCATGCTCGAGGAAACCGGGCTGGCTTACACGGTACACAAATTGGAATTACCTAAAGGCGATCAAAAGAAACCGGAATTTCTCGCGATCAATCCGGCGGGCATGATCCCCGCCATCGTCGATCACGACGGCCCCGGCGGTAAACCACTAGCGCTTTCGCAGTCAGCAGCAATCGTGATGTATCTCGCGGAAAAATCAGGGAAGCTGTTGCCGGACGATGCCGCGCGCCGCGCCGTGGCGCGCCAGTGGCTGATGCAAGCGTGCGCTGATTGCGCCGGCGCGAGCAGCGCGA
Organism: Burkholderiales bacterium; assembly: GCA_039917535.1. Taxonomy (GTDB): domain Bacteria; phylum Pseudomonadota; class Gammaproteobacteria; order Burkholderiales; family JALYOK01; genus JBDSJK01. Next base: position 11,053 of record JBDSJK010000390.1, on the reverse strand, counting down.
TATTTCTGACTAGCAACATGGCGCCAGAAAAAACGCCCGCCAACGTTGAGTTTTTCGAGGGTCGCTTGCTGCGTTTTTTTCGCGATGTCGATGCGCGACTGAACGGGCGTGAATTTCTCGCCGATGAAATCTCCGTCGCCGATGTCGCCCTTTATCCCATTTACGCCGCGCGCAAAGCCATCGCCGATAAGGCGGGTGATTTGCCGAATCTCGCGCGCTGGGGCGCGCTGATGGCCGCGCGGCCCGCAGTTGCAAAAGGAATGTCCGTTTAGGCGTGTAATCGTGGCGAGCGTCCCTGCAATCCGCACCCAGCTTAGCTGTCAGGCAATGCCATGCCGGGAGGCAAGCGGGGCGCGGGTCTTGGCTGGGTATTACGCAATGGATCAAGAGGAATGGCCGAGATGAATGTTGATTCTCCCATCGTGACAAGTTTGCAGGCGTTAGTCAGCGCGATACCGAATGGCGCAAAGCTTGCGATACCGAAAGACACCAGCGGCGCGGCGATGGCCGCAACGCTAGTGCTGCTGCGGCGTGGCGCGCGAGATCTGCATCTGGTGTGTGTGCCGGTCGGTGGTTTGCAGGCGGATATTTTGATCGGCGCGGGCTGTGTGAAAAGCATAGAAACCTCGGCTGTATCTATGGGTGAGTTCGGTGCCGCGCCGCGGTTTTTGGCGGCCATCAAAGCAGGGACGATAAAGATTTTAGATGCGACCTGTCCGGCGATCTATGCTGGTTTGCAGGCGGCGGAGAAGGGTCTGCCGTTCATGCCTTTGCGCGGAATCATCGGCAGCGATTTGATCAAGCAACGTGACGATTGGCGCGTCATCGACAATCCGTTTCAGGCCGATGACAAGATCGTCGCACTGGCGGCGATTAAGCCCGATGTCGCGCTATTTCACGCCCCGCTGGCGGATCGTTTCGGCAATGTGTTCATCGGCCGTGAACGTGAGCTCATGACCATGGCACATGCGGCGCACGCGACGCTGGTCACGGTCGAGAAAATTGTTGAAGACAATTTGTTGCTCGATGAAGCACGCGCGGGCGCGGTGATTCCTGCGCTCTATATCCGCGCTGTCGCACAATCAACACGCGGCGCGTGGCCACTGCGCTTTCATGATCAATACGGCGACGATGAAGCGACCCTCACACGCTATGCCGCACTCGCGCAAACGCGACAGGGATTCGATCAGTTCATTGCCGAGTGGAGTGCTGAGCCCGTTGCAAGCGCGGTATGAATTCCGAATCTGAAGCAGCGTCATTCAGCAAGACCGAATTATTGATCGCCGTCATCGCGCGGCTGCTGAGCGGCACGCGGCACGTGGCCGTGGGCGCCGCATCGCCGATTCCCGGCTCCGCGGCGCTGTTGACACGTTTGCTATCGGACGGCAAAACCCGCGTCAGCATCCTGGGATCGCAGCGTCATAATAGCTTTACCGACGGCGGCGTAGAGTTATTCGATCTTGCTGCCCAGGGGCGCGTCGACGCGTTTTTTCTCGGCGGCGGACAGATCGACGCTGAGGCGAATATCAATCTCGTCGGCACGGGAAAATACCCAAGCGTTGACGTTCGCTGGCCCGGATCATTTGGTTCAAGCTATTTATATTACCTTATCCCCCGGGTGATTTTGTTTCGTGAAGAACACACCCGGCGGGTGATGGTTCCGAAGGTGGATTTCATCAGTACGCCGGGGGTGAGCGATGCAACGTTGTATCGTCCCGGCGGCCCTCACGGCATGGTGACAAGCTTGGGTGTGTTTTCGTTTGATCGCCAACGGCGCCGCTTTCGCCTTGAGAGTGTACATCCTGGTCACACCCTCGAAGAAATTCTCGACAACACGGGGTTTGCGTTCGATGTGTCAAGCGCGGGTCCGGTGACCCCGGCGCCATCGCCTGACTGGCTAACGTTAATTCGTACAAACGTTCGCGCTGAGGTGGCCGCCGTATACCCGCGTTTCGCCATGGCCATGTGAATAGTGATTCATGGCAGATCCGGATCAACAATATCCTGAGGCTCAACGATTTTGATGTTGGTCAGTTCGTCGATCTAGTCATCGAGCGGTTGAGTGCTGACAGGAGTTTGTCTCAGCGGCACAATGCATGGCGGTGAGCTACGAATTTCGCGGCCGGACCGGATCGGGTGAAAGCCTTCGACGGAATCCATCATGCTGGCGCTTTGTACCAGTAGCGCCGGGCCGTCATTCGTAGCGATGAGATAGCCGTAGACCCAGCGCAATTCCGGTAGTTTGACCAATCGAACTTCCCGGACGATACGAGTGCCGGGCGGAATGTGGCCATTAAAATAACCCACTAGCTTACGACGAAAGCGGCCGGCGAAAACCGGCAGATTTCCGAGAAAATATAACGCCGGTTCGTTACTGGTCGATTTGCTTGCAGAGACTACAGTCCCGGAGTTTTTTTAAACGGCATGGTGAATCTTAACTGTCGCAAATACCGTACGATTAACTGCCTGAAATATAAACACTTACTAGTAATTGTCAAGCAGGCCGCTGGATACGCTACCTTACGACGCACTCGAATCCATTGACAGTGTAGACTAGACGGTCTAGTCTAACGGCCGATATATCTAGAAATTACAAATACACATCGCCAAGATGGGACGCTCTGCACCGCCAATTCATACACGCGACATCAATTCCGACAAACGGGACAACGTTTGCATTGCCGCTATTCGCGTGTTTATCGAGGATGGTTACAGCGCGAGCATGGATAAAATAGCTGCCGAAGCGGGCGTTGCTAAACAAACGCTGTATAACCAGTTTGGCAGCAAAGATCGGTTGTTTGCAGAGGTGATACGTCAGAGTATAGATACCATCACGCTCACTCTCGAAGAACCCGGTCTGGATTTACGTGCTGCCTTACTGAGATTTGCCAAGGTATTTCGCGAGCGCGCCTTATCGGCCCACGGCCTGGGCCTACATCGGGCGCTGATCGCCGAGGCGCCACGTTTTCCCAAATTAGCGCGCATGATTCATCAGCAGGGCGCGGCAAGTGCCCAAGCGACATTAGCTAAGTTTCTCGGTCGCGCGATGGAAGCCGGAGATTTGGCCACGGGCGACCCGCAGTTCGCTGCGGAGTTACTGATGAGCATGTTGGCCGGTTTTGAGCGCGTGCGGTTGCTTTATGGCGTTAAGAATGATCCAACCTCGCTGAGCGAGGCTGAGAAACAAATAGCGATTGTGAATTGTTTTTTGCGCGGCTTCGCTTGTTACCCGTAGTAACAACCTAAAATATTTTGAACATGTTACAAACTAAAGAGGGAGTTGGAACATCATGATGCGCAGCTACGTCGAATTTATTGTCAAGTTTCGTTGGCTGGTGATTGCTTTGATCGCCGTGGCGACGGTGTTTTTGCACTTCAAGGGTTCAACGCTGACTGTTATCATCGATCCTAATAGTATCGTTCCGCGTTCCCATCCGTTTGTAGCAACAACACTAAAAGTTGAGGAAGTGTTCGGTTCGCGCTACGTCGCGGTGATCGGCATTACGCCCAAGAACGGCGACGTGTTCCAGACCAAGGTATTGGAGAAGGTTCAGCGCATAACCATTAAGCTACGCGAAACGCCTCGTGTGGTGAAAACCAATCTTCTTTCCGTCGCCGCGCGTCGCGCTAAGGACATTGCCGGCACTGCGGATGGTATGGAAGTCAAGCAAATGATGTCTGAGGTGCCGACCACGCCGGAGCAAATGGCGGCGCTGAAACAGGCACTGGAGCGCAATACGGCGTATCTCAATTCTGTCGTTTCCAAGGATTGGAAGACCATCACGGTGCTAGCCGAGGTGCGCGACGCCAAACCGGCCGAGTTGAAGGAAGGTAAGGGCGGATTTTCCTATGTACAGAAGAAGATCAACGAAATAGTCGATGCCGAACGGGACGATAGCGTCGACATTGCGGTCACTGGCTACCCAGCATTTTTAGCGATGATTGAGCAATATTCGGGGCGCATGAAGTGGTTGCTGCTCGCCGCGTTGGTGATCATTGGCATTATCCATTGGGAAGCGTTCCGTACCATTCAAGGTTTGATCTTACCGCTGGTTACACCGCTGGTTGCGGTTGAATGGGGCAAAGGCTTCATGGGCTTAGCCAACGTGCCTTTGGATATTTTCAATATGTCCACGCCGATTCTGATTCTGGCGGTGGGCGCGGGCCACGCGGTACAAATGCTGAAACGTTATTACGAGGAATATCACAATATTCGCGCCGGGCAACCGGCACTTTCGCTAAAGGAGGCGAATCGTCTTGCGGTGATCGAGTCCGTCGTGAAGATCGGCCCGGTGATGTTGACCGCTGGGCTCGTTGCCGTTTGCGGATTTTTCTCCTTGTACGTGTTCGACATTATTTCCATCCGCGTATTCGGCATTTTTTCCGGCATCGGAATCCTGAGCGTATTGATTGTGGAAATGACATTGATACCGGCGGTGCGGTCGGTTCTTCCGCCACCCGGTGAGAAAGAATCGCGCTTGGAGCGGGAGGAGCGATTCTGGGATCGCATCACCGGTTTCTATGCTGACACGATGTTGGGGCCCAAGCGTGGCCGTATCTTTATGGTTGCCGGCCTATTGGTCGTGCTCGCCGTGATAGGCATGAGCCGGCTTGAAGTGGAAAGCGCATTGAAAAAATATTTCGATCCCAATCTGCCGTTGCTGCAAGCAGACGCTAAGCTCAACGACCGCATGGCGGGCACCAATAATATTTACATCATGATCGAAGGCGATAAACCCGATGCGATCAAAGATCCGGCGGTGCTCAAGGCGATGGATGAGCTACAGGACTTCATCACCAAGCAACCCCACATCGGCAAAGTCATGTCGATTGCGGAATTCATCAAGCGCATGAACCAGTCGATGAATGGCGACGATCCGGCTTATTTCAAAATCCCCGATAAGCAAACCACCATTGCGGAGTATCTGTTGATGTATTCCATGTCTGGCGAACCCGGTGATTTCGATCCCTATGTGGATTACGATTATCGGTTGGCCAACATGGTGGTGTTCAGCCACAGCGACAGCACGCTGGAAATGCGCAAAATGTGGGCAAACGTGCAGGCCTTTGCCGCCGAGAAGTTCCCAAAAAATATCAAGGTAAACGTGGGCGGCAGCGTAGCGCAAAGCGCAGCTATTACGGAGGTGATCGTTAAGGACAAGATACTCAACGTCATGCAGATTGCAACGGTGGTATTCCTCATCGCTTCGCTGGTATTCCGCTCCTTCGTGGCGGGGTTGTTGGTGATTACGCCGCTGCTACTGTCGGTGATCGTCAACATGGGCTTGATGGGTTGGTTGGGCATGCGGCTCAATGTGCCTACCGCGTTGACTTCGGCGTTGGCCATCGGTATCGGTGCGGATTACGCGATCTACATGCTGTTCCGGTTACGCGAAGAACTGGCCAAGGGCACCGAAGAGAATGAGGCATTTCGCAATGTATTGCGTACCGCGGGTAAAGCCTGCTTGTTTGTGGCATCAGCAGTTGCCGGTGGTTACGCGGTTCAAGCGGCTTCTCGCGGCTATTACCCGCATACTTGGAACGCAGTACTGATCGCGACAGCCATGCTGGTCAGCGTAACGGCGGCATTGACCGTTATGCCTGCGCTGGTGCTTAAATTCCGTCCTAAGTTTATTTTCAATGGAGCCAAAAATATGAAATTGTCCCCAGCCGCCGCTGCGTTGTCGGCGCTAGCTATTACCGCATTGTTTGTTGGCCATACCCAACCCGCCTACGCGGTTACCCCAGTGGAAATCATGGAGAAAAACTTCATGGTGGCAAAAGTTCCTGACACCACGTCGAACACCACCATGACGTTGACCAATAAAAGCGGTCAACAACGCGTCCGCAAAACCCTGGGTAATAGCAAGCTTGAACCCAACGGCATCGACAACATGCGCATGACGCGATTTTTAGAACCCGCCGACGTAAAGGGCACGGTATCGCTGTTGGTCGAGCATTCCGAAAAAGACGACGACATCTGGATCTATTTGCCCAGCATCAAGAAGGTGCGCCGGCTGGTGTCGAGCAACAAGAAGGACAGTTTTGTGGGCACCGATTTTTCCTACGGCGACATCATTGGTCATAAGGTGAACGAGTGGACTCACAAACTAGTCAAGGAAGAAGAAGTTGACGGCAAAGCGGCGTATGTGATCGAATCGCTGCCACGCGATGCGGCGGTGAAAAGCAATACCGGTTATTCAAAGCGGGTCAACTGGATACAGAAAGATACCTTCGTTACGCTGAAAGGTGTGGTCTATGACGAAGCTGGCGAGCTTTTGAAGGAAACTCACTTCAGCAAATTCAAGAATATTGATCCCGCTAAGGGCAAGTGGCAAGCCGGGCTGCTGGAAGCAAAAAATGTCCAGACCGAGCATCAAACGGCGATACATATCGACGACTTTCAGGTCAACACCGGGGTTAAGGATGAGTTGTTTACCACCCGTTACATGGAACAACAATAGGACCCAAGTTTAATGCAACCGTCTACCCATTTTTCTAGGGCAAGAGACTATTCCCGAGCACGATTCCGTTCTACGTCTTTGGGACTGTGTCTGCTGGCAATAACGACGGCCGCGTTTTGTGCCGATGATGAACCAGCCATGGTTCCCGACGAAAAAACCGACGCGCCTACGCCAAACGGACTGGCCGCAGCAAGTGCCAAGCTTCACGAGTGGGGCGTGACGGGTTCGCTGCGAGGCGCCTATTGGTCGTCGAATCGCCGTGTCGACGACGAAGATCATCTCTTGAATACTTCGCTGTGGCTCAAGCTTGATCGGAAAATTATTAAGAATTGGGGCGTTTTCATCGAAGGCTATCTCAACAGCGAAGACCCGTTTGGCGACCATAAGAACACCAATCGCGTTCGTGAGGCTTATGTTGAGGGTCGTTTAGCCGACTGGGATTTCCGCCTTGGTAAGCAGATCATTGCCTGGGGGCGAGCTGATCGCTTTAACCCCACGGACAATTTGACGCCGAGGGACTTTACCTTACTTGCGCCGGAAATTGACGAAGATCGTTTTGGTTCCGTCGCTGCAAAGGCCGCGTGGAATTGGAACTCATCTACCAGTCTGACAGCGGTGTGGGTACCCATTTTTCGGCCTCATGTGTTCGCATTCCCGGAGCAGGCCGGTGTTTCATTTTCCCATGACATACCCGACAGTCGGCGTCAATGGGCACTCAAACTTGATCAATCGGGCAAAGCTGTGGATTGGTCTGTGTCGTACTACACTGGTCTAGATTTGATGCCAGACATTAGTTTTGGCGGGCTAGCGCCGGGTGGCATTGTTGCGCAGATTAGCCACCATCGTGTGCGCGTGATCGGTGGGGATGCCGCGACTTCGTTTGGTGCCTATCGTTTCGCCGTCGAACTTGCGCACACGCGCACGGAAGATGCCGACGGCAATAATCCCAGCATCAAAAACCCCTACTGGTTCGGCGTATTGGGTGTTGAGCGCACCTTTGTGGATAATCTATCGCTCAACACGCAGTTCTTTGTGCGGCGTGTTGATCACTACGCCGATCCAGAATCCATTGCCGATCCCACGGTTCGTGCATTGGCGGTGCAGAATGCCATACTCAATAATCAATACGACAAGCAGCAATATGGCCTCACGATGCGAATCGGTAAAAAGTGGCTGAACGAAACTCTAGAGGGCGAATTGGCTGGTTCGCTGTTGTTAAATCGATCCGGTTATTTGGTGCGGCCCAAATTGATTTACGCCGCGAATGACCGCCTGAAGCTCATCGCTGGTGTAGAGTATTTCAGCGGTTCGGACAAGACGTCCTACGGCCGCCAGGAAAAGAATCGCGGTGTGTTTGCGGAAGCACGGTATTTCTTCTAGGGGTTGAACAATCGTTGGCTATTTAGGAGGTACAAATGAAAACATACTTGCTAATTTTTGCAGTGCTAATGTCGTGGCCCGTGGCGACATTTGCTGAACAGCCCGCCAGCATCGCAAGCCAGTGCGTCGTGGGTTCCGTGAAAATATCGTGGCGGCCATCCAAGCGCTGCACCGTTTTTAACGATCAAGCGACATTCAAGGCAGCGATGGACGCTTTGGGATGGCAGGTTGCTGTGCCACTTAAAATTGACTGGACGCGCGAAGCACTTGTGTTTGACAGCGGCGATAATCCATACGGCAATGCTATACCTATCTGCACGGGTTTGTTCGCCGATGCGGCTAAGAAAGCGGCGACGCTGCGCTGGGCCTGGAAGGAAAACGTGGTGCCGTCTTCTACTGCTCGGGCAAAAGCCAAGGCCGATAAAGCTGAGCCATCCGCCACCAGCGATAAGTCGATCGTTGAGAAAGCTAAAGAGTCGTTTTCCAATGTGCCGGAAGAGGGTAAACAAAAGCTCAACGATCTTGTTGAGGACATGAAGAAATTTCCCTCGCCGGTTCCAAAACGTGCCGCGGTCATCGCGGTATTTCCCAAGCCGATGCAGAGTAATTTCGCCAAGATCGACTGCGCGATCCAGAAATAAAAAAACACACGGACCATCGCGGCCCGTGTGTAACAGGCCTTGAGTGCGGAGGAAACACTCCAAGGAGAACGGGTTTTAACGGGCTTCGCGTCGTTTGCGAAACCAGCGCCCGAGCGGGCCAGCGGACGGCGCGACGCTGCTAGCCACAAAGAAATCGTCCGGCAGCGCCTTGTGGGGGACGATGTTGCGACCCCAGCCGATCAGGCAGGGCCCGGCGCAGTTCCACTGAACCATGCGCTGGGGCGGAAGTTCCCGCTCGCCACCGCCAGACCACGGCAGCACATAGTTGAGTCCGGCGTTGCCGTTGCTCATCACCATTACGTGGTTAAATGTTTTCATGGTCACACCGCTAGCGTTTCGTTTTAGAAACCGGAAACACCGGCGCATAGGAAGCGCGCAGTGGTGAGTAAGCGACGTTCGCCACGCGTATGTAAGTGGCGTTACTCGATGCGCTGACCGGTGCGCGGCAGGGCAGTAACGTGGCGCCACAGCGCCACAACAGTTTTGCATCGGTTGGGTAATCCTGCGCCGCGCCGGCGTTTGCAGCCACACCGGTCAGCGCGATAAAACCGGCAAGCCAAATCTTGTTACTCATGGTTGTCCCTTTCTTTGCGGCGCTCCAAACGCGGAGCTGGGTTGATAACGACTGTGCATGGGGTGTAGAGTGAGGCTGTAAGCCATTGCCAGGTCGGCATCGGTAAGGGACTTTGCCATGGGACTTTCTTCCGGGACATTCCCGCTGTAACTTGTCCCTGGCCATTGCCGAGCGTCGACTATAGTGAGACATGTCTAGGTAAGCAGCGCGAAGGAGAACCGAATGTTGAACAGAGAACTTGCCAACCGAGCCCGTGCTGCGGAGGCGCAAAAATTATTGCTGGCCTATGAAGCGGCGCGACGTCATCGCACGGTGAAAGATACGGCCATTGCGCTGCAAGTGGATCGCAAAACGATCACGCGCTTGCGCACCGGTAGCCATAGCCCCAACCGTAAACTTTGGGAAGCCCTCGCCGAAGCCTACGACAAGCACTATCCATCGGGCTACCCGGAACACATTCATGCGTGGCTGCAAAAGTGGCGCGGGCTGCGCTACTTCGGCGAAGAAAAGTACGAGTTGGCGACTTTCATTGCGGCGATTGATCCGGCGCTCAAATATGAGCTCGCGCTGCTGAGCAAGTCCAATTATTTGTTCGAAGCGGCGGCAGCGGCTTTTGCACTTGCAACCCTGAGTGGATCGAAGGATTTCGATTGCATCGATGATGAGCGGGATTTTGCCAAGTTTCGTCCCGAGCACGAAAGCTTCCACGCCGATGCGGTTCACTATCTGGCCCGCGCGGAAGAATTTGCGCGCGCCCATCTTAACGGCGCCGCGAATCCCAAACCGGCAGCATTACGCCTGTTGTGGAAAATCTTGGTGAACCGTGATGTGCTGAATTACCGTACCGGAAAAGCGCGGCCGAACCTGCAGGCCATTCTTGAAGCAGGCGAGGCGCTGTTGGAGTTTGAACCGTTCAACTGGGAAGTGGCGTGGAACTGCTTTAACTACGCCTCGACGCTCAAACAAGGTGAAGTGGTGTCACGCCTGTGGCCGGTCGTACACGAACTCATGCCGGATTTGTGTCGTTCCGATGCCCGCGTGCCGGGCGATAGTTACAAACGTTGGGTGGATGATCCCGACCTCAAGTTCGCCATCGTCCATCTCAATCTTGAGCAGCAATTCGCTCAGTCTCCCACGTTAGCGGCCTAGGAGACGATCATGTTGCGATATCTCATATTGATAGGTGTGCTGACTGCGATTCCGTTACAGGGATACGCCGCTGCACAAGAGGCAAAACCGAGTTGTGCGGAACCCGCTATACAAGCAGAGCAAAACAAATCGGAAGGCCCCGTGTGGGTAGTGGAAGCCATGAAAACCGAAACCGGTCAAGGCCCCGTCTGGGTGGTGTTGACAGCAAAGGCGAATAAGTCAGCGGGTTAGACTACCGTTTGTTCAGGAATAAAAAAACCCCGGCGTGCCGGGGTTTTCTCATGCAGAAAATGCAGACTTACAGAACTTGAATGTTCGAAGCCTGTTTACCTTTGGGTCCCGTCGTTACGTCAAACGAAACTTTCTGATTTTCTTTGAGGGTCTTAAAGCCGCCCGATTGAATCGCCGTGAAGTGTGCGAACAAATCGTCACCACCGCCATCGGGTGTAACAAAACCAAAACCTTTAGCGTCGTTAAACCACTTTACAGTACCTGTTGCCATATTTCGTGTCCTAATTCCTAATACTTAAAAATAATAAGGCTTGCGCCCTCCGTGCTGGACGTTCAAGTACGAAATAAGGGAAGTACCGCAGATTCAGAGCTTGATACAGACCAACGCTGATGATTAAGCGCGCAAATACAACTTTAGTCAAGTATTTTTGTTTAAAACAATTGTTTGATTATAGCTGTCTGGAGACGCGCTTCCAGAGCCGTTCCCCAGCATGATGCCGCCAGCATCAAGGCTGGGTGAGGCTTCCAGGCATGCATCCGTTCAATTCATTGATTTTGCGACGAAAAATTTGTCCTAGATGAACCGCGATGGG
>JBDSJK010000389.1:0-9173 GCA_039917535.1 Burkholderiales bacterium | reverse complement strand
CCGGGCTCACGGGTGTGTATGGCAGCGTGATCGCGGTGAATCTGGGTGGCATCGGCGCGTCGCCGAGTGTGAATGACGTGGTGGCGACTTTTTTGAAACTGACGGCGCTATGATAGGACGGGGCGCTTACACCGCGCTGCTGTACGCCTTGCTTCCTTTTTTGCCACTGCGACTCCTTTGGCGAGCGCGTAAACAGCCGGAATATTTACAGCATATCGCCGAGCGATTTGGTCATTATCATGATCAACCTGCGCGTCCCGTCATTTGGCTACACGCCGTTTCCGTTGGTGAAACCCGCGCCGCCGGGCCATTGATTCATCTATTGCGTGAGCGCTTGCCGCAATACCAAATCCTGCTGACCCACATGACGCCCACAGGTCGCGCGACCTCGGAACAATTGTGGGGCGATGCCGTGACGCGCTGCTATTTGCCCTATGACTATCCGTTTGCCGTGAACGGATTTCTGGATCATTTCCAGCCACGCTTAGGTATTCTGTTGGAGACGGAACTGTGGCCCAACTTGGTTGCGTTGTGCGCGCAGCGCAACATCCCCGTTGCGTTGATCAACGCACGGCTTTCCGAGCGATCGGCCCGTAGATACGCGCGCTTTGGCGACCTGACAAAGAACACTCTGGAGAAGCTTGCCCTGATTGCCGCACAGACCGATGCCGATGGAGAGCGGCTCTGCAACTTGTTCTCCGGGCAGGCCTCTATAATGGGCAATCTCAAATTTGATAATGAGGTTCCGGCAGAACAAGTTGCCCTCGGTGAAAAATTTCGCGCTGAGTTTGGTGCTAATCGCCCCGTATGGCTGGCTGCGAGCACGCGTGATGGCGAAGAAACTTTGTTACTCGATGTGCTGGAAAAAATCCGGGCGCCAAACGCCCTCGCGGTGATCGTCCCCCGCCATCCGCAGCGTTTTAACGAAATCGCTGAGTTGCTTATGGCTCGCAAGATCCCGTTTCAGCGTCGTAGCAACAACGCCGTGATCGAAGCAAACACCCGCGTGGTGCTGGGCGATTCCATGGGGGAGATGTTTGCTTACTTCGCCGCAAGCGACGTGGCGTTTATCGGTGGCAGTTTGTTGCCGTTAGGCGGGCAGAATTTGATCGAGGCCTGCGCCGCCGGCTCGCCGGTGCTGATTGGGCCTCACACATTTAACTTTGCCGAGGCCACGGAACAGGCCATCGCTGCCGGCGCAGCGATTCGCGTTTCCGACAATGTCACATTAGCCGCAGAACTAGATCGGGTATTGACAGATGCGCCGCGCCGTCGCGCGATGTCCGCAGCGGGTTTAGCTTTTATTGCGCAGCACCGGGGCGCTTCGGAGCGCGCTTACGCGGCTTTGGTTTTACTTTTGCCGGCGCGGGCGCTTTAAGCGTCGGGTTCTCAGCGGGTTTTAAGGCGTCAGGCTTGCCGGGCAGCGCCTTGGCGTCTGGCTGTTTAGGCGACGTGATGGTATTAGCTGACGGTTCGCCGGCTTTGCGTAATGCGCTATTCACTTCAGCGAGATCGTTCTTAGCCAAAATACCGGACGCGGATTTCAGTTTTAGCTGATTAAGCAGCGTGTTGTAGCGCGCGGCATACAAATCGCGCCGCGCGGAATAAAGCTGTTGTTGCGCGTTGAGTACATCCACGCCGGTACGCACGCCCACTTCCTGGCCAAGCTTGGTGGATTCTAATTGGCTGGTCGTGGAAACCAGCGCCTGCTCCAGCGCTTTTACCTGGGCAATGCCGCTAGTCACGCCCAGATAAGACTGCCGGGCGCTTTGCGCCACTTGGCGGCGCACATTTTCCGTATCGAAGCGTGCTCTCTCGCGATTCGCCACGGCCTCACGCACTCTGGAATTGCGCAGCCCGCCTTCCCAAATCGGGATGTTGATCTGTACGCCTACCGCGCCGGATGAAACTTCCTGGCCAAAGCCGGGCTTCTTAGTGCTGGTCGCGCTATCGCCGTAACTCGCCACTAAATCCACCGTGGGTGTAAAAGCGGCTTTGTTGCGACGGATTTCCTGTTCGGCGATGTCCTCCGCCGCTTTGAATACCACCACTTGCAAATTCTGTTTTTGCGCCACCTCCACCCACTGCGCCATGTCGTTAGGTTGCGGCGGTGGCAAATTCAATTTGTCGCGCAACGGCGCAAGGTTTTCCATGGGCTTGCCGATCAAAATCTCAAGCGCGCGGCGCTTTACATCCAAGTCGCTTTGATCGGCGATTTCCCGGGCGGTGGCGAGGTCAAAACGTGCCTGGGCTTCGTGGGTATCGGTGATGGTTGACGTGCCTACTTCAAAATTGCGCTTAGCCTGGGCTAATTGTTCCGAAATCGCGATTTTTTGATTGCGCGACACGGCGACATTGTCTTCCGCCAACAGCACGTCAAAATAGGCCTGCGCCGTGCGCAACATCAGGTCCTGCTGGGACTGATTCAACTGGGCCTCGAATTGGGTGAGCTGGATGGTTGCTTGGTCGACCAAAACGTTATTTTGCAGGCGATACAGCGGCTGCGTAAGCTGCAGGCTGTACCCGACCGACATATAGTTGGCTGACACGTCCGCCAAATGATTGTTGACATAATTCGCCGTCAACGGCGCGGTTAAATTGATCTGCGGTTTCAGGGCGGCGCGAGCCTGGGGTAATTTCTCTATCCCCGCCCGATAGGCCGCTTTTGCGGATGCATATTGCTGATCTTCCTGCTCGGCCGCTTGATAAATGTCCAGCAAATCCGCCGCCTGGGTAGTGTGTGCAAGTAGCAGGGCGAGGTAAATCGGGCTAAGACGTATCATAATCTGGGTGCCATTCATTCCGGTTAGGGAGTGTTAAAAGACAAATTGGTTACGTTGTAAGGCGTTGCGCAATGGCGGGATGCACGTTTCCAGCAACGTCTGACGATCAATATCGCCACTGGATGCGCGCTGCAGCAACAGCGCTTTCATGATGGGCTCTTCGCCCTCTACGGCGAACAAGCGCCCGCCGCGATTCAAGTGCTGGGCGAACCAGTCGGGCAGCACCGGCGTTGATCCAGTCAAGACAATGACATCGTAGCTACCGTCTGAGTTCCAGCCTCGCGCGCCGTCGCCCACCGCAAGGGTCACGTTGTTAATGCTGTGTTGGCGCAGGTTTTTTTCTGCGAAGGCGGACAGTTCCGGGACAATTTCCAGGCTGGTCACGTGCTGTGCGCAGCTTGCCAACAATGCCGTCATGTAGCCGCAGCCGGTGCCGATTTCGAGCACGCGGTCAGTTTTCTTTAGGCTAACTTCCTGCAAGATGCGCGCCTCAAGCTTGGGCGGCAAAGTGAATTCGCCAAAACCGATGGGCACTTGCATATCGACAAAAGCGAGTGCTCGCGAGCGTTCCGGCAAAAATTCTTCACGTTTGATCTGAGACAATAAATCCAGTACATCCTGGTCAAGTACTTCCCAAGTGCGGATCTGTTGCTCAATCATGTTAAAGCGAGCTTGTTCGATATTCACGAAATAGATGACTGATTGAGTTAAATTTTATTATAACAAAATTATTTAAAACAGACGTTTAGTGATTAATCTTATCAGAGGGTAAAGGTTTGATTCCGCCTCCCGCGCCGGTCACTACGTTAGGCTTTTTGCCAGCTAGCTTACGGTTCGTCCAGGCGCCAAGATCATCCAGATAAGTATACAAGATCGGCACTACGACCAAGGTGAACAATGTGGAGGTGATGATCCCGCCGATCACCGCATGGGCCATGGGCGCGCGCTGTTCCGAGCCTTCGCCCAACCCCAACGCAAGGGGAATCATACCGAAGATCATGGCCAGTGTAGTCATGAGGATCGGCCGTAAACGCACTTCGCCCGCTTCGATAATCGCTTCGAAACGATCCTTGCCGGCCTTGCGCGCTTGGTTGACGAAATCGATCAGCAGAATCGCGTTCTTGGTGACCAAACCCATCAGCAAAATAAAGCCGATGATGGAAAAAATATTCAGCGTGCTGTGCGCGATCATTAACGCCAAGACCACGCCGATCAGCGACAGCGGCAGCGATGCCATGATCGCGATGGGCTGTAAAAAACTGCCAAATTGCGACGCGAGTATGAGGTAAATAAACACCACCGCCAACAACAGCGCCGAGGCGGCATAGCCCAGGCTTTCCTGCATGTCTTTGGTGGAACCGCCCATGGAAAAGCGATAACCCGGCGGTGTGGCTATAGCGTCTAGCTTGGCTTTGATTTCCTTGCCAATGTCGCCGGACGGGCGGCCCTGGGCGTTCGCGCTCACCAACACTTCGCGCAATAAATCCTTACGGTTAATCTGGTTCGCGCCCAAGGTATTGTCGATCTCGGCAACCTGGCGCAGCGCGACCATCCTTGGGCCACCATCGGTATTGAGTTGGCTGCTGGTGAGATAAATACGATCCAAATCGGCGACGCTGGCTCGCGCGGTGAGCGGCAGGCGGACATTCACGTTATAGTTTTCATCGTCCGGCGCGCGCCAGGTGCTGGCGGCTTCGCCCGCGAGTAGCGGTCGAATGGCGTTACCGATTTGCGCCACGTCTACGCCTAGCTTGCTCGCCAACTCGCGATTAACGCGTATCGCCAAGGTCGGCTTGGCGGCCTTCAGGCTCGAATCCAGATCGACCACACCCGGCACCGTAGTCATGGCGGCGGCGACTTCTTTGGCAAGGCGCTCGATGACTTTCATGTCCTGTCCCTGCACGCTCACCTGCAGCGGCTTGCCGCTACCCACGGCGGAGAACACCCCTAAGTTTGTGATTTGAATTCCGGCGATGCGGCTCAGGCGCTCACGCATCGGTGGCTGCAGCGCTTTTTGGTTCAACGTCCGTTGCTCCCGTGGCACCAGGCGCACGAATATTGTTGCGTAATTCTTGCCCAGCGTAACGCCGGTATTGATGGTTCCGTAGGTATAAACCACTTCCTTGAATTCGCGTAACGCCGCTTCCGCCTGCTTGACTTTTGTTTGGGTAAACTCCAGCGAGGAGCCAACCGGCGTGGTGATTTGCACCATGATTTCGCCAAGATCAGGCTCGGGTACGAACTCGGTACCGACAAAACGCATCAACCCGAAGCTGCCGAAAAAGCTCGCCAGCGCCAGGATGGCGACGGTTTTGCGGTGGCCCAGCGACCAGCGCAAGATGGTTTGGTACATCCGGCCGAATCGCTCGCTCAAGCGCTCGAACCAAGCCATCAGTCGGCCGAACCAGGATTTTGGCGCGCCATCGTGTGGGTCAGGCCAAATGCTGGAGAGCATCGGATCCAGCGTGAAGCTAACAAACATGGAAAGCAACACGGCCGCGACCACCGTGATGCCGAACTGATGAAAAAAGCGCCCGATAATGCCGCCCATAAATCCGACGGGCAGGAACACCGCCACAATACTAAAGGTTGTCGCCATCACCGCCAGGCCAATTTCTTGCGTGCCGTCGAGCGCCGCCTGGAAGTGACTTTTGCCCATCTTAAGGTGGCGTACAATATTTTCCCGCACCACAATCGCATCGTCGATCAACAAACCGACGCACATGGACAGTGCCATCAGCGTCAGCACGTTTATGCTAAAACCCATGGCGTACATCACCAGAAAGGTGCCAATTAGCGCGATGGGTAGAGTCAGCCCGGTGATCACCGTACTGCGCCACGAATTTAAGAATAAAAATACGATCATCACCGTAAGCAGCGCGCCTTCGGTCAACGTGCGCTTCACGTTGTTCACGGAATTGCGGATGCCGCGCGAGGTGTCGCGCACTTCGTCGAGTTTAACGTCCGGCGGCAGGGATGTTTTCAAAGCCGTGATCACGTCGCGGACGCGATCGACAACATCAATAGTGTTTGCGCCTTGTGCCTTGACGATATCAATGGACAATGCACGTTTGCCGTTCACCAACGCAATGGAATCTTCTTCCTGTTGGCCGTCGATCACATTCGCCACTTGCCACAAATATACCGGCTCACCGCCGCGCCGCGTGACGATGATGTTTTTGAATTCCGCGGGCGTTTTAAAGCGCGCCTGCACCTGAACCAGTTTCTCGGTTTCCTTTGAGGTGATGCTCCCGGCGGGCAATTCCTGGTTTTCACTGCGTACCGCGTGGATGACTTGATCAACGCCCACGCCCAGCAATTCCATATCCACCGGTTTGAGGTAAATCTGGATCTCGCGTTTGACGCCGCCCACTAACGTCGTTTGGCCCACGCCACGGGCATTTTCCATACGTTTCTTGATCACCTGGTCCGCAAGGGTTGTGAGTTCGCGCAGGCCGCGGCTGTCGGATTGCACGGCAATGGACAGAATCGGCAAATCGTCTGGATTAAAGCGAGAGATACGCGGTTCTTTTACCTCGTCGCGGAAGCCCACTTTTACCAGCGCAATTTTCTCGCGAACGTCCTGCGCCGCGACGGCCGGGTCGATGGTCAAATCGAATTCCGCAATCACCACTGAGAAACCTTCGTAAGAGCGGGACGATAAAGTTTTTAACCCGCTAATGGAATTGACCGCCTCTTCCACTTTGCGCGATACATCGGACTCAATTGTTTCTGGCGACGCGCCCGGATACTCTGTTGTGATGACCACCACGGGGAAATTGATGTCAGGGAATTGATCCACCGACAAACGGCGCGCGGAAAACAGCCCGAGCACCAGCAGCGCCGCCATCATCATGGTGGCGAATACGGGATTGTTAATGCTTACGCGGGTGAACCACATAATGATCTCCCTGTCAGCTAGGCGTAGAGCCAATCTTCACGGCACTGCCTTCGCGAAGCATGCCCAGATTGGTTCTCACGACAGTCGCCCCCGGAGCCAGCCCTTCAAGCACTTGAACGACGCCACGAGTTTCATCTCGAACGCCGGGCTTCACCACCGTTTTGGCAACCTTGTCCGCGTTGATTTGGTAAACAAAAGTTTGGCCGTTATCGTCGCGCAGCGCGGAAAGCGGAATCGTCGCGGTTTTCTCCAGACGCGCGATCTGCAAACTGCCTTTCGCGAACATGCCTCCCTTCAAAGCCAGGTCGGCATTCGGCATCACGATGAAAACGGAAATCGACTGAGAACCCGCTTGAGTCGCGGGGTTGATGCGATTCACCTCGCCGCTGAACACGCGCGCGCCATAGCCATCGACAGAAAACGCCACGGCCTGGCCGACTTGCACGGTGGGAATGTCATTCGCCGGCACGGCCGCTTCAAATTCCATTTGCGACAGATTCATAAGCGTAAACAATTTGCCGTCGACGGGCATTTTTTCACCGGCCTGTACGAAACGTTCCGCGATCACGCCGTCCATCGACGCCTTAACCACCGCGTCGTCCAAGGCTTTACGCGCCATGGTGACCTGCGCTTCCAGGGATTTCACTGTGGATTCGCTGACCGCGTAGTTGCTTTGCATGCTGTCGTAAGCGGTTTGTGAAATGAATTTCTGATTGAGCAGTTCCCAATTTTTGGCGCGGGTTTTTTCCGCCAGCGACAGTTGCGCCTTTGCGCCTTGCAGACTGCCTATGCGGTCATCCAGCCGCGCCTTTAGATCGGTCGTCTCCACACGCGCCAGCACTTGACCCTTGCGCACCGCTTCGCCTTCACGCACCAACACTTCGCGTACTTCGCCCGCAACCTGAGTTTTGACGGATGTCCAATCGCGCGGCTGCAAGGTACCCGTGAGCGGAATAGTGCGCGCGATATCTTTGAGTTCCACCTGCGCCACATCGCTGGCGGTAAGCTCAATCATCGGCTCCGCTTTGACTGCCTCCGGCTTGGGCGCAGCGCTGCGCTGCTTGAGGGCATAAACGGCCGGCACCGCGAGGGCTAAAATGCCCAACGCGATGATTAGGGTGCGGGTTCTGGGAAAGTAACGCATATTAATCTCCAATCGGCGCATCTGCGGCCAGGCCGCGCAACAACATATCAACGTGCAAGGTCAGTGTGGCTTCCGGGTCCACGTCAAGCTTGCAATGGTCTGCAAAGGAAAATTGCCACAGGCTCAACATCACCATGGGCGACATCACCAGATGCAACAGCGAGGGCATGTCCACGCGGCGAAATTCGCCTGATTCCATGCCACGTTCCAACACATCAGCCATCAAGCTATGGCTGCGGCTGATGACTTCGTCGGCATAAAACTTCGCGATCTCGGGAAAATTTCCGGCTTCAGAAATCACCAGTTTTGGAATGCCCAGCAATTTTGTTTGGCCTATGCTGCGCCACCAACCCAAGATCAGCCCACGCAGCAACTCGCCCGATGAGCCTTGATAATGGCTCAACGCGGCCTCGGCATCGGCAATGAGCGGAACAATTCCCTCGCGCACCACGGCCTTAAACAATTCAGCTTTATTGTCGAAGTAAAGATAAACCGTGCCTTTGCTCACCCCTGCACGCGCCGCCACGTCTTCCAGCCGCGTGGCCGCATAACCGCGCTCAACGAATATATCCAACGCGGCGGCAATGAGCTCGCTGGCGCGCGCATCCTTGCGTCGCACCCAGCGGGGTTCGAGTGCAGATTCTTTGATTGATTCCATAGCGTTCAATTAATAACTGACTGGTTAGTAATTTATCATCCGTATTTGCGCTTGTCAATAGGTTTGTGGGATAGAGAGTTGCCGGGGGAATAGGCTGGAGAGGCAATGCTGGTAAGGCTCTCCAGGCATGCTTTGCCACGAACCAGGCTGGGCGTGGCTTCTGGCGTGGTTAGAAGTTTGTCTTGGTCGCTTTGCAAGGCGCTAGCCGGTGCAAAAAGCGATAGCGCTTTCCACGGTATGGAGTTTGCCAGAAGCCAGTCCCCGTCTCGCTGCTGGCGGTGTGTGCCTGGTGAAGCGCGCTGGTATTGGCTTCTGGGGCGATGCCTTGAAATTTCTGTGACTACTAGTAGTTTTGCATTACCCCGTTTTCAGCGATGCCGGTTGCAATCGTACCAGCCTCAAGGCCGACGCCAAATTGTGAAATCCCAAACTACTCAGGCAGCCCTAACACCGCGCCGTTTGCGACAATCCTGTTGGTAGCCAGCGCTAAAGATTGTGCATCAACGTAACTATCAAGCAGCCGGCGAATCATGCGCTGATATTGCGTTTGATGATTACTCGCCTCCCGCTTAAAAAACTCAATGCTCTTCTTGCTTAACGTAAGCGTCACTTTTACGCCTTCGTCACGAAACGCCAGTACCGCGGGAGAAGGTAAAAAATCTGCCACGACTTTTGGGCTGCCGATGG
>JBDSJK010000388.1:0-4544 GCA_039917535.1 Burkholderiales bacterium | reverse complement strand
TCCATCTTGCGCAATTCGTCCATCACCATTTCGCCGAGCCGGCGCGCGTCGATTTCGCGCTCGCCAAGGCCCAATAGTTTTTGTCCGATGCGCTCTATGGCTGCATCGACCAGCTCCGTAGAAACGGGGCGCTTGTGCAGGGCGCGCATGAAGCTGGTGCGCACTTTTTCTCTGGAAAATTCTTCGCGCTTGCCGTTTTGCTTAACCACTTGAGGCATACGCAATTCGACTGCTTCATAGGTGGTAAAACGTTTGTTACAAGCGCCGCATTTACGCCGCCGCCGTATGCTGTCACCTTCTTCGTTCAGGCGCGAATCAATGACTTGAGAATCCAGCGTTCCACAGAAGGGGCATTTCATTTTGCAGGATATGGAATGAAGGATGAAGTACTAATGGTAAGTGACGGCTTGTTTATAGTTCATCACCCATCCTTCCACCTTCATCTTTACTTTCTATACACCGGGAAGCGCGCGCACAGCGCCTTGACTCTGTGGGCGACTTGCTCAATATGCGCTTCGTCCTGCGGCGCGTCGAGTGCATCAGCAATCAAGTGTGCGACTTGCTCGGCCTCGAGTTCCTTGAAGCCGCGCGTGGTGATCGCGGGTGAACCGATACGTATTCCGCTGGTCACAAAGGGCTTCTCGGGATCGTTGGGAATTGCATTTTTGTTGACCGTAATATGCGCGCGACCGAGCACCGATTCGGCTTCTTTTCCAGTGATTTTTTTGGCGCGTAGATCGAGCAGGAACATGTGGCAATCGGTACCGCCCGACACAATACGCAAACCGCGCACCTGCAGGGTTTTCGCCATGACTCGCGCGTTATCGATGACTTGTTCTTGGTAGCCACGAAAATCCTTACCCATCGCTTCTTTGAACGCGACGGCTTTTGCGGCGATCACATGCATTAACGGCCCGCCCTGAATACCGGGGAAAATCATCGACTGAATGGCTTTTGCGTGTTCGGCTTTCGCCAATATAATGCCGCCGCGAGGCCCGCGCAGCGTCTTGTGGGTCGTGCTGGTCACAAAGTCCGCAATGCCGACCGGGCTCGGGTAAAAACCCGTTGCCACCAGGCCCGCGTAGTGAGCAATGTCGGCAAATAAATAGGCACCCACGCTATCGGCGATGTGGCGAAAGCGCTTCCAATCGATCACGCGAGAATAAGCAGAAGCGCCGGTGACGATCATTTTAGGACGATGTTCCAGCGCCAGTTGCGCCGCCTTGTCGTAGTCGATTTCTTCCGTGTCGGGGCGTAATCCGTAGCTGACGACCTTGTAAAGCCTGCCGCTAAAATTGACCGGGGAGCCGTGTGTCAAGTGTCCGCCGTGCGCGAGCGACATCCCCATAATGGTATCGCCCGGCTGCAGCATCGCCATGTAGACCGCGGCATTGGCCTGTGAACCGGAATGGGGCTGGACATTGGCATAATCGGCTTTGAAGAGCGCCTTGACGCGATCAATGGCGAGTTGTTCCGCCATATCCACATACTCGCAACCGCCGTAGTAACGCTTGCCAGGATAGCCCTCGGCGTATTTATTGGTCAGCACCGAACCCTGCGCTTCCAGCACAGCAGGGCTGACATGATTTTCAGATGCGATCAACTCAATGTGATCTTCTTGGCGTTGCCGCTCAAGCTCGATAATTTTGGCGAGTTCGGGATCAACGGCAGCGATGGTATGGGCAGCACTAAACATTGTTATGTTTCTCTTTGTTAATTAATCGCTACGCAGCAACTTTGACCGGCTCTACAGGCGAACGAAACGCCGTGAGCAATTCCGCTTCCTTTTTCTTTGCTTCGATCAGGTGCCGTTCCTTGATATGGCCAAAGCCGCGTATCTGTTCCGGGATCTGCGCCAACGCAACGGCCGTCGTGTAGTTGCTATCGTTGAGACCGGTGAGCAAATCGCCAATCACCTCCTCATAATCGGTGATCAACTGGCGCTCCGTGCGGCGCTCCGCGCTGTAGCCGAAAATATCCAGCGCACCACCGCGCAACCCTTTCAATTTCGCCAGCACCTTGAATGCGCGTAATACCCAAGGTCCATACACCTCTTTACGCAGATGGCCCGTCACCGGATCGCGCTTGGAAAACAGCGGCGGCGCAAGGTGAAAACTCAGCTTGAAGTCGCCTTCGAAATTCTCACTGAGCTTTTTCGCGAAATCGCCATCGGTGTAAAGACGCGCGACTTCATACTCGTCCTTATAGGCCAACAGCTTTGCATAGTAGCGTGCTACGGCCTCGCTCAGCGCTTGCTTGCCTTTGAACCGCTCACTCTCAACGGCGCGCACCTTGTCAACGAGTGCCTTGTAGCGCGCAGCGTAGGCGGCGTTCTGATACTTGGTCAAATAATCGACGCGACGCGCTATCAATTCTTCGATGTTCTGCGACAAGCGTTGCGGCTGCACCTTTGCGGTCGGCGGCGTAGCGATCTTTTGTACCGCATCAAAATCAACCGCGGCGCGACGGCCCCAGGTGAACGCCTGCTTGTTCATCTCGATCGCGGCACCGTTGAGCTCAATAGCGCGACTCAGTGCCTCGGCGGAAACCGGCAACCAGCCTTTTTGGTAGGCGAAACCCACCAGGAATAAATTGGTCGCAATGGAATCGCCCAGCAATGCCGAAGCGATGCGCGTTGCGTTCATGAATTCCACGTTGTCCTGGCCCACTTTCTCCGTGATGGTGCGCTGCAGATCACTGCTGGGCAAACGAAACTCGGCGTCGCGGGTGAAGGCGCCGGTCATCACTTCGTTGGTGTTGATAACTGCTTTGGTGCCCAGGGTCAGCGTCTCGGTGCCTTCGGAATTGCCTGACACCAACATGTCGCCACCGATCATCAGGTCGGCGCCGGCCGTCGCGATTTTGGTGGTCTTGATATCGCCCGGCTTGCGCCCGATGCGTATGTAGCTCAACACCGCGCCGCCCTTTTGCGCCAGCCCGGTCATTTCCATCACGCCGCAGCCGTGACCTTGAATGTGCGCCGCCATGCCGATGATTGCACCTACCGTCACGGTACCCGTGCCGCCGACGCCCGTCACAATAATGCGATAGGGACGCCCGAGTTTGTCGAGGTCCACCAACGTCGGCTCGATCAAAGCGGGCGGCGCGACCTCTAGATTTGCACCCGCTTTACCCTTCTTGAGCTTGCCGCCGTTCACGGTGACGAAGCTGGGACAAAACCCGTTCACACAGGAAAAATCTTTGTTGCAGGTGTTTTGGTCGATCATGCGCTTGCGACCAAACTCGGTTTCCAGCGGCGCAACGGCCACACAATTGGACTGCACGCCGCAGTCGCCGCAGCCTTCACATACGGCATCATTGATGATGACGCGTTTGTCGGGATCCACCATCTTGCCGCGCTTGCGACGCCGCCGTTTTTCCGTCGCGCAGGTTTGATCGTAAACGATGCCGGTCAGGCCGGGAATTTCGCGGAACTCGCGCTGCACCTGATCGTAATCGTCGCGATGATGTATCGTCACGCCCGGCGCCCATTCCAAGCTGGGTGGATATTTTTCCGGCTCGTCGGTGACGACGGCAACGCGTTTGGCGCCTTCGGCGTGCAGTTGCAGGGTGATCTGCGGCACCGTTAACTGCCCGTCGACAGATTGCCCACCGGTCATCGCAACGGCGTCGTTGTACAAGACTTTGTAGGTGATGTTCGAGCCCGATGCAGCCGCCGCGCGCACGGCCAATAAGCCGGAATGGAAATAGGTACCGTCGCCAATGTTTTGAAACACGTGATTCTGATGGGTAAAAGGCGCCATGCCGATCCACGACGCGCCCTCGCCGCCCATCTGCGTGTAGCCCGAAGTGTTGCGATCCATCATTTGTGCCAAAAAGTGGCAGCCGATGCCCGCCAGCGCTTTAGAACCTTCGGGCACTTTGGTGCCGGTGTTGTGCGGACATCCGGCGCAAAAATACGGTGTGCGCGCCACGGTAATGTTGGCTTTTTGATGCTCGCTGAGCATTTTGTCTATGGCCGCGACCCGGGACGCAAGCGCCGCATCTGGCCCACGCGCGAGGATACGCTGACCGATCACCACCGCGATGTGGTTGGGATCAAGCGCGCCGGACGACAAAAACATCGGCCTCCCTTGTTCATCGGTTTTGCCGATCACGCGCGGCGCGTTGGCTTTGCCGTACAGAAATTCCTTCACTTGACCTTCCATCAAGCCGCGCTTTTCTTCCACCAGGATAATCAGGTCGAGGCCTTCGGCAAAGCGTTGCAAGCTCAGCGGCTCGAGCGGCCACGTCATGCCGACTTTGTACAGCCGGATGCCCAAGCGTTCGCAATCCGCATCGCTCAAATTCAGTTCGTCGAGGGCGCTACGGGTATCGAGGTAGGATTTGCCGGTGGTTACAATACCAATTTTGGCATTTGGGCTATCCAGCACGACGCGATCTATCTTGTTGGCCCGCGCGAAGGCGTGCACCGCATCGAGCTTGAAATTATGCATGCGATATTCTTGTGCGCGCGGCGGGTCGTTGGGGCGAATATGCAAGCCGTCGGCAGGCGGCGTGAAATCACTCGGCATGGCGAAATT
>JBDSJK010000387.1:0-11617 GCA_039917535.1 Burkholderiales bacterium | reverse complement strand
AGAATCTGCTGAATCTCATACTGATGTTCGTTTTGGCCGATCTTCAACGTACCCCAGCCGCCAGTCAAACCCAGGAAACTGTTACGATTGTTGAGATCACCGATGTTGTTGTTGTTCGTTGGGCATGCACTGGTGAGACAGGAATTATGGCCAGCGAACTGCTGATCCATGGCCAAACCGAAAATCGCTTGGGACCAACCGAGATCTTCCGTGCCGTCGATTTCCCAGCGGGTTGCAAAGGTACCAATGTTGGTTTGACGTTTGTATACCTCGGTACCGCCATCAGTTTTTTCATGACCAATGTTTATGCCACCGTGAATCACGCCGGTCAGCACGACACCGCTACCGTCAGCCATAGCTGCGGCGGGGGCCAAGAAGGCTCCTGCAACCGCCAACGCTACTAGAGTACGTTTCATCAAAAATCTCCTTGAATTAATGTCTAAGTGGGCGGCTTTACAAGCTTACCCCCCTCACAGGCGGACTGCCTGACTTGCTACCACCTCTCTTAAATGAGAAGTTGGTAACATAATGCCAAAGAACGCTCAGACGGCTCAAGTTTATCTTGATATGCCGTGGGTTACTCGCCCAAGCGTGTTGCGAAATTGCAACAGGGGTTGGGCACCGCGCCTAGCGGGTTGCTGAATCCTCCGCGCTGTCATTCTGAGCCGTGAAGCGACGAAGAATCTGCTTTTGCAGTGGCTTGACTTGAGTGAAAAAACAGATTCTTCCCCCCGATCAAGTCCGGGGCTTAAGGCTTTTCAGAATGATAAATTTTTTGCAAGTTACTATTATTTTTAATTGAAATTCAATAACTTAAAAAATATACTTGGATTGACGTTGCTGGCTTTTCTCGCCATGGCGGCGCTTGTGTTCTGCCTAATCAGCACCCAGCCAACGCCACCCTTTGCCGCTGTCCGGGATCGCTACCAACCCAGCGACGGGCAATTGCTGGATCGCCATGACCAGGTTATCCATGAATTGCGCATCCGTGCTAGCGACCGCCGCCTGGCTTGGTTAGCCCTGTCGGAACTCTCGCCGGCGCTGCTCAAGACCGTCACAGCGGCAGAGGATCGGCATTTTTACGACCACTGGGGGATTGACTGGCTTGCACTGACGAAATCCGCCTGGGACGCTTCCTGGGGCCGAGGCGGGCGGGGCGCGAGCACGTTGTCAATGCAACTTGCGGCTTTGCTTGACGATAAGCTCAAGCCGCGCGGCGGACATCGCAGTTTCGCGCAAAAAAAAGCGCAAATCCGCGCCGCGCTTGCCTTGGAGCGCCGTTGGAGCAAGGCGCAAATCCTCGAGGCTTATTTAAATCTAGTCAGCTTTCGCGGTGAATGGGACGGCGTCCACGCCGCCAGCCGCGCGCTGTTTCGGAAAGCACCGAGCGGGTTAGACGAATCCGAAGCGCTCACGCTCGCGGCTTTGCTGCCCTCGCCCAACGCGCCGCTCGCCGACGTGGCGCGACGCGCCTGCCGACTGGCGCAAGCGCAACAACTCAATGTGACGTGTAATGCGCTCGCTATCCGCGTACGCGATGCGCTGACCCGCGATCACACCATTACGCCCGCCGTCGCCCTTGCACCCCACGTCGCGCAGCAGTTGCTCAGCACGCAACAGGTTAGGGTCAAATCCACGCTGGATGGATCGCTGCAACGCTTTGCGCTGCATACCGTGCAGCAAGAGCTGGCGCAGCTTAAAGCCCGCGAGGTCGGCGATGCCGCCGTATTGGTAGCGGACAACGCAAGCGGTGAAATCCTCGCCTACGTCGGCAACGGCGGCGCGGCGTCCAGCGCGCGCTATGTAGACGGCGTGCGGGCGTTGCGCCAGGCGGGTTCGACCCTGAAGCCGTTTCTTTACGAGCTGGCCATCGAGCAACGTTTGTTGACCGCCGCTTCGCCGCTGGACGATGCCCCGGTGAATCTGGTCACGGCTACCGGTTTGTATGTGCCGCAAAATTACGATCGCGATTTCAAAGGTTGGGTGGATTTGCGCAGCGCGCTGGCCAGTTCACTGAATGTGCCCGCGGTAAAAACCCTGCTGCTGGTGGGCGGCGAGCGTTTCTTGCAACGCTTGCGCGCCCTGGGCTTCGCGCATCTCGACGAGGGCGACGATTTCTACGGCCCGGCGTTGGCCCTCGGCGGCGCGGACGTCACGCTTTGGGAACTCACGCAAGCTTATCGAACCCTTGCAAACCAGGGCCGCCAGAAGCCGCTCCAGATGCGGCTCGTGGCGGCACCCGCGCCAGAAGCCTCACCCGTGCTTGATCCAGGCGCGGCCTTTATTGTCAGCGATATTTTAGCGGATCGCGCGGCGCGTTCGTTGAGTTTTGGTTTGGAAAACGCACTTGCCACGCGCTTTTGGAGTGCCGCGAAAACCGGTACCAGCAAAGACATGCGCGACAACTGGTGCATTGGATTTTCGCGCCGCTACACGGTCGGCGTGTGGGTCGGCAACTTCGACGGCGCGCCGATGAAAGACGTTTCCGGCGTGACTGGCGCGGCACCGATTTGGCTGGCCGTGATGAATTACCTCAACGGCGATGCGGCGGAAACCGAGCGGCCCATGCCGGGTAATGTGGTGCGTGCAACCGTGCGTGCGAATGAAGCATCACGCGCTGAGCTGTTTCTCGCAGGAACGGAATCTGGCGTCATACAACTTAAGCCTGCCCGGGCACAAAAGTTACGCATCGTTTATCCGCGCGATGGCGAGATATTGTCGCTTGATCCGGATATTCCAAGCGCCAATCAGCGCGTCATATTTGTGGCGGAGCCGCCGGGGAAAAATTTACGATGGAGCTTAGTGAACAAGAACGTTCAGCAACAAGTCATGAATGGGCGTTGGCAGCCGCAAGCGGGGCGCTATCGGCTGGCGCTGGCAAATACATTGGGTGAGGTGCTGGATGAAGTTGGATTTGAGGTACGCGGGGGTAACGCGAATTAGCAGGTTGCTTCCCTTTTAAGGCGAGAAGGGTGAGGTGGCGGTTTCGCGGCGCACGCACCGAGCCCGTCGAACGGCTTCCCGATGAAGCGGGAAGCGCGCCCTGCAAGGGAGCCTGGGGATGGGTTTAGCGTGGCGCATGTAGAACCCATCCCCACCTTAATCCTCCCTCTAAGGGGAGGAAATGTCTCATGAGCGCTCGTTGCAATTTGCCGCTGAGACACTTACGTTTTCCAATGGGGCGGCGTGCATTTCTCAAAATACGGTAACGCCTCAACACGCTTGCGCCACGCGCTAAGTTTGGGTCCCAACATCGCAGCAACGTTGAGGCTGGCATCTTTCTTCGCTTCCATGCGCACTAAGAGTGCTACTGCCGGATATAGCGTGAAATCCGCCAACGACAGCGGCCCGACGAGCCAATCGCCGCGCAGCTCCTTCTCAAAAAATTCCATTTCCTTCGCAAAAGTTTCTCGCCCGTTGGCAATATGCTTCGGGTTGCGCTCCGCTTCCGGCGTGAACCAATATTGCAACGCCAGTTTGGATACGCCCGGCGTCAGGTATTCATCGACTTCGCGCGCCAAGCGCCGCGCCAACGCGCGCTGTCGTGTGTCTTTCGGCAACAGCGCATGGGCCTGATCGGGCGATGGATATTGCTCTTCCAGGTATTCCAAAATCACGGCGGATTCGTACAGCGAAAAATCGCCGTCGCTAATCACCGGCACCTGATGACGCGGATTCATCGCGAGAAACTCCGGCTTTTTGGTATCGCCCGCGCTAAAGGAAACTACCTTGAATTCGTAGGGAATCGCCTTGTGCTCCAGAGCGAGCCACACCCGCCACGCGAAGGGCGAACCGGAACCGTAATAGAAATTGAGCGCCATGGTTTCTCCTGAAAATTTTTTCCATGGTAACACCACATTGCGGACGCGACAGACCGCCGCCTACATTTTGAAACACTTTACGACGCCTTTGTTACGCTTTGTTAGGCGACTTCGACCACACTGCGATTACTGGATTAAAAATGAGTGGAGGGACGTGATGAAGATTTCTCTGTTGCTAGTTAGTTTGATGGTGGTGGCCCTATCGGGCTGTGTGACCGAGCGAGTGATTGTTAGGGAAAGTGCCCCAACAGCGGCCTACGCGGACGCTTCCGAAGCGCCGCCCGCAACGGTAGTGGAAGAAATCGTGACCGTGCGTCCCAGTCCCGTTCACGTTTGGATTGGCGGGCATTGGGGTTGGCATCGTCATGCTTATCACTGGGCGCCGGGCTATTGGGTTAGGCCGCCGCGTTATGGCGCCGCGTGGGCGCCAGGCGCATGGATGGGCTTTCGTGGCGGCTGGCGCTGGCGCCCCGGTTACTGGCGTTGAGTCAGTTGCAGCATACTAAGCCGCAGCCAGACTTTCCGCCGCACGGGACGCGCGCTTACGCTCATGTTCGAGCAAATGACGCTTACGAATACGGATGTTTTTCGGCGTGATTTCAACCAACTCGTCATCGTCGATAAACTCGACGGCCGATTCCAAAGTCAATTGAATCGGTGGCGTCAACGTAACGGCTTCGTCGGTGCCGGACGAGCGCACGTTGGTGAGTTGCTTACCTTTGATGGGATTGACGACTAAGTCGTTATCGCGGCTGTGGATGCCGATGATCATGCCTTCGTAGAGACGCTCGCCGGGGCTGACGAACATGCGGCCACGCTCCTGCAATTTCCATAGTGCATAGGCAACAGCGTCGCCCTGCTCGCTGGAAATCAGCACGCCGCTGCGGCGCGATGCCATGTTGTCCGCTTTGATAGGCGCGTATTCGTCGAACACATTGCTCTTCAATCCGGTGCCGCGGGTCATGGTCATGAAGTCAGACTGGAAGCCAATCAAGCCACGAGCGGGAATGCGATAGTCCAAGCGCACACGACCCCGGCCATCGGGCTGCATGTCCTGCAACTCGCCGCGACGTTCGCCGAGCGCTTGCATGACGGCGCCCTGATGATCTTCTTCCACATCGACCGTCAATTGTTCAACTGGCTCACATTTCACGCCATCTATTTCTTTGATCAACACGCGCGGTTTGCCAACCGCCAATTCATAGCCTTCGCGGCGCATGTTTTCCAGCAATATAGTCAGGTGCAACTCGCCACGTCCGGAGACGCGGAACACGTCCGTATCGGTGGTTTCTTCCACTCGCAACGCGACGTTGCCCATCAATTCGCGATCGAGGCGTTCGCGCAATTGGCGCGAGGTGACGAACTTGCCTTCTTGTCCCGCAAAGGGTGAAGTGTTGACCTGAAAATTCATGGTCAAGGTCGGCTCATCGACGGACAACAGCGGCATCGCTTCCGGCTGATTGATATCGGTGATCGTGACGCCGATGCCGATATCTTCGACGCCGTTGATCAACACAATATCGCCCGGCTCGGCGACCTCCAACTGCACACGCTCAAGACCTTTGAAGCCGAGCACTTGGTTGACGCGGGCGCGCTTCGGCGCTTTGTCACCGTTGAGCACCAACACGTCCTGGCCGGGTTTCAAACGGCCACGGCTGATGCGGCCTATGCCGATACGGCCGACAAAGCTGGAATAATCTAGCGAGCTAATTTGCATTTGCAACGGGCCGTCCGCGTCGCCGCCGCGCACCGGAACGTGGGTCAAAATCGTATCGAACAGCGGACGCATATTCTCGCTCGGGGTTTTCAAATCCAGGGTGGCGTAACCATAAAGCGCCGACGCATAGACGATGGGAAAGTCCAACTGCTGTTCCGTCGCGCCGAGTTTGTCGAATAGATCGAAAGTGTGGTTGATGACCCAATCCGGCCGCGCGCCGGGACGATCAATTTTATTCACCACCACTATGGGCTTGAGCCCTAGCGCGAGCGCCTTGCGCGTCACAAAACGCGTTTGCGGCATCGGGCCTTCCACCGCGTCGACCAGCAACAATACGCTATCGACCATGGACAATACCCGCTCCACCTCGCCGCCAAAGTCCGCATGGCCGGGCGTATCGACGATGTTGATATGGGTGCCTTCGTAGGTCACCGCGCAATTCTTCGCCAGGATGGTGATACCGCGCTCTTTTTCCAGATCGTTGCTATCCATCACACGCTCGGTGACGTGCTGGTGGGCGGCAAAGGTGCCCGCCTGCTGCAAGAGCTTGTCGACCAGCGTAGTTTTGCCATGGTCGACGTGGGCAATAATGGCGATGTTGCGAAGGGCGCGGGACATAGTGTTCTACCGATTCAGCAAAGCCCGCAATTTTAACACACTTAATCGCGTACTTTGTTACGCCAAGCCAGCGGCGCATGTTTACAATTGGCGTAGGCACGATATTAATAGGCCGGGGAGGCAATACCAGAGCGGCTTCCAGAGCATGCCTTGCCACCAGCCGCATCCCGCTTGGCTCATGGCGCGGTGCCCCCCTGTTTCAAGGAGGAGGCTGGGTTGCGGGATGGCGAAACATCCAACGACCGCGCTACAAATTTCTAACTTGATCTAGATCAGCGCGGGTATCAATGTCGAGCAAGATGCCGGGATCATCGACATCAATGAATTCGATTTTATCCGGATGGGCCGCGATGAGGTCGCGAGCGCCTTTGTCGCCAGTCAGGAGAAGTAATTGATCGCGAAAGTAACGATGGATGCCGATGGGATGACCGCGCTTTCCTTGGTGGCGCGGAATGGCGAACCAGGCGCCCTGCGCTATGGCGTCAGCGACTCGCTTAATCGTGGCCGGTTGAATGAGTGGCATGTCACCTAGTGCGACTATCCAGCCCGCCGCATCGCGGCTCGCTGCGACACCTTCCGCGAGGGTGTGACCCATGCCCTCCTCTGCACGAGGACAAGTTAGAACTTGTAAATCATTTTCCTGTTGCAGCAATGCATAAACCGCCATATCACCAGGGCGGGTGACGGCGATAACGTGAGGTAGCGCGGCTTTTAGATTACGTACGGAAGCCACGCAGACGGGCGTGTCATCAGATAGGATTTGGATCAATTTACCGCCGCCAAAGCGCGTAGCTGCGCCTGCGGCGAGAAGGATGCCGGCGATCAACCGACGGCGGACAGTTTGGGTTTGTCCTGGGGTGATGCTTTTGAAACGGAAACTAACTCGATGCCGTTGCGCACAGCGGTAATGTCCGCAAGAATGGCAATCGCCATCTCGGAGGGAATTTTGCTGCCGATCTGTAAGCCAACGGGGCCGCGCATTTTGGCGATCTGCGCCGGAGAGAGTTCGAATTCGGCAAGGCGTTCGCGTCGTGCTTGCTGATTCTTTTTCGAGCCGAGCGCGCCGACGTAAAACGAATCGGATTTGAGTGCTTCCAATAACGCCAAGTCATCTTGTTTGGGGTCATGGGTCAACGCGACAATAGCGGTGTGACTGTCGGCCTTCAGCGCCGTGACAAAATCGTCGGGCATTGCTTTGGATACTTCGACGCCGGGCATGTCCCAGGACAGCCGATACTCTTCACGGGGATCGCACACGAAAACGTTATAGTCCAGTGCTTGGGCGAATTGCGCGACGTAAACTGACAATTGTCCCGCGCCAATCACGCCAATGCGCCAACGGGGGCCATGGACGGTGGTCAGGGTCTTGTCGTCGAAATCCAAATCTTGCGTCAGCGTGGCCTCAACTATCTCTGCATTGCCTGTGGCAATGTCTAACTTGCGCGCGACCACCTCGCGCCGCTCGATACGCGCCAGCACCTCGCTCCAACTCCTGCTCCCTTGCGCATTTTTTTGCAAAGGCTCTAGCACGAGTTGAAGGGTTCCGCCGCAAGGCAAGCCAAAGCGCCGGGCTTCCTCGGAAGAAACACCATAAGTTACGACTTCTGGGGTCGGTTTGATGTCCTCACCCGCCTTCAGCCGGATAATGAGATCATCTTCGATACAACCACCGGAAACCGATCCGGCTAAACGGCCATCTTGACAGACGGCCAACATCGCCCCGGGTGGCCGGGGCGATGAGCCGAATGTTTTTACTACGGTTACCAACGTGACCGAAAGCCCTTGCTCGAACCAAGTAGCGGCTTGACGTAGCACTTCCAGGTCAACGCTGTGCATCTTTGCTTCCTTTACGCGGTGATACCGGGTTTAAACGGCATCTTGCGAACGCGCTTGCCGGTGGCGGCGAAGACTGCGTTAGCAACGGAGGGTGATACCAGCGGCACGCCAACTTCACCCAAACCACCCGGCTTACGATTGCTTGCGACAAAGTGAATGTCGATGGGCGGCACATCAGCCATACGTGGGATGTAATACTGGTGGAAGTTGGTTTGCTGAACGGCGCCATCCTTGATGGTGATTTCGCTGAAGGCGTTCTGGAATCCGGACACCACGCCAGACTGAATTTGCTGGTGAGCGATGTTGGGGTTGATCAGAATACCCGCATCAACGGCGTAGGTCATTTTGTGCAACTTGATCTTGCCGTCTGCTTTGACTTCAACTTCAGAAATCAAGCAACCGTAGGTCTCATAGCACTCTATTACCGCCACACCGTGGAAGTGGCCAGCCGGCAAGGGTTTGCCGTAACCGGCACGATCCGCGGCGAGGTCGATCACGCCAAGATACTCAGGCTTGTCGCGCAGCAGAATGCGGCGATACTGCACCGGATCCATGCCTGCGGCACTGGCCATTTCGTCGATCATGCACTCTTGCGCGTAGGCGTTGAGGTTGTTCGACACGGCGCGCCAATAACCCACGCGCTGACCGGTATCAACCATCACTGCCGACAGATGCCAGTTTGGCACGTCGTAGGGGAAGTTTTCCGCCGCTTCCATCATGAATGGATCGACACCTTTTTGCACCGCTCCGGGGAACATGCGCGATGAAATTGACGGCGCTGACATTTTGTAGTTATAGGCGGTCGGCATGCCGTTCGAATCCAAACCGACGGTCACTCTCTGCAAGCTCACCGGACGGAAGGAGTCATTGGTCATGTCGTTTTCGCGCGACCAGAGTGTCTTCACGGCAACGCCAGGCATCTCTTTAGCGATCACAGCGGCTTGCGCAATGAAATCCATCTCGATCTTGCGGCCGAAACCACCACCCAAGAACGTGGTGTGAACATTTACCTGCTCAGGCTTTAAGCCAGTCGCAGCGGCAACGGTCGGTGGAACCAAGGTTTGGAACTGCGTCGGCGCCCACACTTCCACGCTATCGCCCTTAACCAACACTGTCGCGTTCAACGGCTCCATCGGCGAGTGGCTGAGGAACTGTAGTTCGTAATCCGACTCCAGTTTTTTAGCAGCAGAGCCCATGGCAGCGGCGACATCGCCGCGTGCTTTTACTTCGGCGCCTTCCTTCATCATGCCCTCGGCGAGCATTTTTGAGATGCCTTCGCTGCTCAGGGTAGCGTTTTTGGAGATGTTCCATTTGATGTTACCGGCGGCCACGGCTTGCTTCGCATTCCAGTAGCTGTCGGCGATCACGGCCACACCGTTGGTGTAGGTGTCGTTGAATTTGACCACTTTCTTCGCGCCGGTCATTTTCATCATCGCGGCTTCGTCGTAGGAAGCGACTTCACCACCGATAACGGGACACATTTCCACGGCGGCATACATCATGCCAGGCATGGCGACGTCGATACCAAACTCAGCAACACCGTTCACTTTGTACTGCGAGTCAAAGCGCTTCAGCGGCTGACCGATGATCTTCCATTGCGAAGGATCTTTCAGTACGGGCTCTTTTGGCTCGGGCTGCTTCATCGCAGCTGCGGCCAAGGAACCGTAGCTGGCTTTTTTGCCACCGGGGCCCATGACGTAGCCTTTGCTGGTGGTCAATTGGCCCGCGTCGACACCCCATTGCTGCGCGGCTGCGCCAACCAACATGGCGCGCGCACCGGCACCGGCTTGACGCAGGTAAGTAAACCCGTCACGAATGGACGTCGAACCACCGGTCAACTGCGCACCGAAAATGCGGTTGATGTAAGGCGCTGCAGCGGGCGGAATGCCAACTTGCAGGTCGTTCAGGTCAATATCCATCTCTTCTGCGACCAACATGGGCATCGAGGTGTAAACGCCTTGGCCCATTTCGGAGCGTGAACAATAAATACTGACTTTGTTGTCTTTGGAAATACGGATCCAAGCATTGGGTGCGAATGCGTCGCCGGGGAAGTCGACCAGGCGGCTGGTTGCGTGGGAAACGGATGTGGCTGCGATCGCGCCGGGGATATGCAACCCCATGACGAATGTACCGCCGATAGCGGCGCTGCTTTGCACAAATGCACGACGGCCTTGATTAGATACTGTGGTTTTCATGTTCGAGTTCCTCATCCTTAAGCGATCTGGGCAGCGCGTTTGATCGCCGCACGGATCCGGTCATAGGTGCCGCAACGGCAGAGGTTGCCGTTCATTGCCGCGGTGATGTCGGCGTCGCTTGGGTTCTTGTTCTTGCTCAGAAGCGCAGCGGCGGACATGATCTGGCCAGACTGGCAGTAGCCACATTGCACCACATCCAACTCGAGCCATGCTTTTTGCACGGGATGATTACCACCCAGACCTTCGATCGTGGTGATTTCTTTACCCGAGACTGCGGATACGGGTGTCACACAAGCGCGAGTTGCCACACCGTCAACATGCACGGTGCAGGAACCGCATTGGGCCATACCACAACCGAACTTGGTGCCGGTCATGCCTAACGTGTCGCGAATCACCCACAGCAGTGGCGTATCGGGCGATACGTCCGCGCTTTTGGCGGCTCCATTCACTTTCAGACTAATTGCCATTTAAGTTCTCCTTTAAAATTAACTTCTTTGTATTGCTCTTGCATCACAAGATTTACTAACAGAAACACGTACCAATCGTTTTGGAGTCAGGCGCAATTTTGACATTGCAACGCTGCTAGCCTCCTCCTTCGGGTGCCCAATAGATCCTCTACATCTTGAGTTAGGTTTTGTGCGGCCTGCAAACACATAACCTATAAAGGGTGGGACACTGAAGGATTTAGGCATTATCATACTCTTAACCGTCACTTTGGTGTCAAGCGTATCAACTGATGGACAGCCATATTGCAGGGGGGTTAACCATTGTGTTATGACCTGAAAACCACGGCCAAGTTCGAATCCGGAATGTTAAACACAAAAAATTATGCTTATCATCTTTATACTTACATTAACTTTTCAGTATAAGCTTATGAAATGTCTAAATTCCTAACACCTAGAGACGCAGAGCAAGCGTTCTACGAGGCCTTTGAAACCGGCGATCTCGCGGCCATGATGGCGGTGTGGTCGGTCGACGATGACATTGCCTGCGTACATCCCCAGGGGCCGCGCCTAGACGGCCGAGCCGCAATCGAAGCAGCGTGGCGAAACATTTTGCCAAGCTCCGTCGGCGTGAGGGTGAAGCTGACGGACGCAAGGCAATTCGTCGATCAGGCCGTTGCGGTTCATGTCGTTTACGAAAATCTCTGGTTGCCGGGCGAAGGCTCGCCTCGCCCGCCTATCCTGGCCACCAACGCCTTTCGCTACAGCAAGCGCGGCTGGCACATGGTGTTGCATCACGCCAGCTCGATTCCTCATGGGCCGGAGAATGACGAACGGCGTGCCGTTTTGCACTAGCTGGCTTGTCATTTTGAGCGGAGCGAAGAATCTGCTGTTCTCGGCTAAAGTACCCAGTGCAAAAGCAGATTCTTCGTCGCTTTGCTGCTCAGAATGACAGGGGTTTTCAGCAATCTGCTAATTTGCGAGCTT
>JBDSJK010000386.1:0-11333 GCA_039917535.1 Burkholderiales bacterium | reverse complement strand
TACGCTTTAGCGTTTGCGTAATAGAAACAGGAACTCTTTGTTCTCCTCAGCGGAATAGACCAGTTCGTGTCCCGTTTGTTTGGCAAAGGCTTGAAAATCCTTGGTCGAGCCAGGATCGGTGGCGACGATCTTTAAGATTTCGCCAGGCTGCATGTCCGTCAGGGCTTTCTTGCTGCGTAGAATCGGGAGGGGGCAATTGAGCCCGCGTGCGTCGAGTTCTTTGTCGAATTGCATCATCACTCCAAAGGTTTGGCGCCTATTATAGTCGAAAAGTGTTAACTATTAGTTCACCCTTGCGTAACCTCCAAACCCGCTCGCATCCAGCCTAGAATCCCGCCCGACAGGTTGTACAAATGCGTGTAGCCCTCGCGCGCCAAGTACATGCAGGCCTGCGCGGAGCGGCCACCGGATTGGCAATAGACGATAATGGTCGCCTCTTGCTCCAATTCGCTCGCCCGCTGGGCTAAGGCGAACAGCGGGATGTGCCGTGCGCCAGCGATCATGCCGCGCGCCACTTCCGGATCGGTACGCACATCGACAAGCACCACGTTGGTTTGTGCGCGCAGTGCGTGTAATTCTTCGGGTTCAATGTGTTCAAACATGGGGACTTGGATTAACCTCTGTTAAACTTTCGTGCGCTATCAAAAAAGCGGCGATTCGCAAAGCCAAAACCTCCAAAAAATATGACGCAATCCACCTCGCAACCGACCCTTGCCGACGCGCTGCGCTATTGGCTTAAGCTCGGCTTCATCAGCTTCGGCGGCCCGGCGGGACAAATTGCCATCATGCACCAGGAACTGGTCGAAAAGCGCCGCTGGATTTCCGAACAGCGCTTCTTGCACGCGCTGAACTATTGCATGTTACTACCGGGCCCGGAAGCGCAACAACTCGCCACTTACATCGGCTGGCTGATGCACGGCATCAAGGGTGGCATCGTCGCTGGCGCGCTGTTCGTATTGCCGTCGTTGTTGATCTTGATCGGACTAAGCTGGCTCTATGTGAGCTTTGGCAACACACCCATCCTCCACGGCCTGTTGTACGGCATCAAGCCTTGCGTGACCGCGATCGTGCTGTTCGCAGCGTGGCGCATTGGCAGCCGGGTGTTGAAAAATAATTTTCTATGGAGCCTGGCGATCCTTGCTTTTGTCGCGATTTTTTTCTTCAAGCTACCATTTCCGTCGATCATACTGGGTGCGGCGCTGATCGGCATGGTGGCCGGAAAGCTGCGCCCCGCTTGGTTCGCAGCCGAGCGGCATGGCAAAGCGGTAGAAAGTTACGGCCCCGCAGTGATCGACGATCTCACTTCCACGCCGCCCCATGCGCGCTTCTCACTGCCGCGCCTGTTGTTCATCGCGCTGACCGGCGTTGCGCTTTGGGCAGCGCTGTTGGCGTGGCTGGGCGGCTGGTCCCACACACCGGGAACCTTGGGCGAAATGGGGCAATTCTTCACCAAAGCCGCCCTACTCACATTTGGCGGTGCCTATGCCGTGTTGCCCTATGTCTATCAAGGCGCCGTGGAGCACTACCAATGGCTCACGGCCGGCCAAATGATCGATGGCTTAGCGCTCGGGGAAACCACGCCCGGCCCGTTGATTATGATCGTCGCCTTTGTCGGCTATCTCGGCGGCGTGACGAAGGAAATCTTCGGTGTGGGTCACCCTTTTGCTGCCGGCGCAGTGGGCGCCTGCGTCGCAACGTTCTTCACCTTCCTACCGTCGTTCTTATTTATTTTGGTCGGCGGTCCGCTAGTGGAATCGACTCGCGACAATGTGAAATTCACCGCCCCGCTGGCCGCCACCAGCGCCGCCGTGGTGGGCGTAATCGTGAGCCTGGCAGTGTTTTTTGCCTGGCATGTGCTCTGGCCGGAGGCCCGTTACGGTAGCCCGTTTGCTGGACGCTTTGAGTGGTTTGCGCTACCCATCGGCATTGCAGCGGGCGTGGCGTTGATCCGTTACAATACCAACATCATGACCGTCATCGCGGCAAGTAGTTTGGCTGGATTGGCGTATTCTTTACTGCGGGGTCAAGCTTAAATCAAGGTAGCCTGTAAACGCCCGTGGATATTGCCTCGCAGGCATGTCGCCCTTGAAAGCCGTGCTGAATAAGGCTCGTGGCCGGGTGATTTAGTCCTGTTGCCAATGTCCCGACTTACCGCCTTTTTTTTCCAGCAGACGCACGCCGTCCATGCGCATACCGCGATCAACCGCTTTGCACATGTCGTAAATCGTCAGCAGGCCAATTTGCACCGCCGTCAGGGCTTCCATTTCAACGCCCGTGCGGCCGACGGTTTCCGTCGTGGCCTCACAGCGCACGGCGTGTTGCGCGGCATCCAGCTCAAATTCCACCGCGACGCGGGTCAGAGAAATAGGATGACAGAGCGGAATCAGTTCCCAGGTCCGCTTCGCGCCTTGGATAGCGGCAATGCGCGCCACGCCAAGCACATCGCCTTTTTTCGCGCTACCCTGTTGCACCATTTGAAACGTAGCGGGCTGCATGAAGATTGTGCCCACCGCCCGCGCGACGCGGTGGGACTCGGCTTTTTCGCCGACGTCAACCATGTGGGCTTGGCCCCGTTCATCAAAGTGCGTGAGTGAATTGCTCATGACCCACAAGGAACTTAGACATTAAAAACGGTATCATAGCACTATGAAAATAATCGCCTTGTTCACCGCGCTGAGCTTCGCGGCGCAGACCGCGCTTGGCGCGGAAAATCTGCCCGACTTGGGGGACAGCGCCCAAAGCGTATTTTCTCCACAGCAGGAGCGCGCCCTGGGCAACCGCATCATGACCGAAGCCCGGGCCGACAAGGATTATTACGACGACGCGGAAGTGGCCGACTATATTAATTCACTCGGCAACCGCCTGGTTTCATTCAGCCCGGACAAGGACCGCAGTTTCGAATTTTTCGCGATGCGCGACAACACGCTGAATGCGTTTGCACTGCCGGGCGCGTTTGTCGGCGTACACACGGGACTCATTCTCGCTGCGGAAAACGAATCGGAACTCGCCTCCGTGCTTGCCCATGAAATCGGTCACGTCACCCAGCGCCATATTGCCAGGCAAATCGCCGGACAAGAACGCACCGGCTGGGCCACGCTGGCGGCGCTGGCAGTTGCGATACTAGCGGCAAGATCCAATGCCCAAGCGGCTCAGGCGGCCATCGTCGGCGCCCAGGCGGCGAGCATTCAATCACAATTGGATTATTCACGTGAATACGAGCGCGAAGCGGATCGCAGCGGCATAGAGTTGCTTAGCCAGGCGGGTTTCGATAGCCGCGCCATGGTGTCGTTCTTCGAGCGTTTGCAGCGCAATAACCGGGTCTATGACACCAATGCGCCGCAATATTTACGCACCCATCCGCTCACCAGCGATCGCATTGCCGATATGCAAAACCGCGTCGCCAAGCTGCCGTCGCGGCCGGTCAAAGACAGCCTGGACTTTCAACTGGTGCGCGCCAAGCTGCGTGGTTTGTTGTACACCAACAAAGATGCGCTGCGTTACTTCGAGGGCTTAAAACTGGAAGCGAAAACGGCGCAGGACGACAGCGATTTGATTGCCAGCTATGGTCTAGCCGTCGCCTTGCGCCGTAATCAAGATTACCAGCGTGCCGAGAAAGAATTAGCCGCGGCACGTAGCAAAAAGACCACCGCCATGACGGAAAATCTCGCGGCGCAACTCAAGCGTGACTTGAAAGACCCCAAAGCGGCGCTGGCCGTTTATCGCGACGGCTTGAAGCGGTTTGGCGACAGCCGCGCGTTAAGCTATGGTTATGTGGAAACTTTGCTCGATACGAGTGATAGCAACCAAGCGCTGAAATTCCTGGCCGATCGTCTATTGATCACCGCGGCCGACGGGCACCTTTACGAGTTGCAAGGTAAAGGCTACGCTGCGCAAGGCAAGAAGCTATTGCAGCACCAATCACTCGGCGAAGCCTACGTACGCTTCGGCAATCTCTCCGCGGCCGTTGATCAACTGCAGATCGCGGCAGGCAGCGGCGACGGCGATTATTATCAACAATCCAGTGTGGAGGCGCGTTTGAAAGAATTGCGTGCGCAACTCGCGTCGGAACGTAAGCCCAATAGCGCCAATGCCAATTAGCGGCAACATGCCTAGTTTCTTGCATACTGGCGTTATTACCCTCATCTGTCTATTGCCGTTATCGCTGAGCGGCGCCGATGCGCCCCAAGGCATGTCCGGTCGCGAGTTGGCTTTCAGCACCGCAAAGGGAAATTGCTTGGCTTGCCACCAAATGCCCAGCGATCCCACCGCCCAGACGTCGGCCAACATCGGCCCACCCCTGATCGGGATGAAGGCACGATTTCCCGATCGTGCTCGCTTGCGGGCGCAGATTTGGGACGCGACGGCATTCAATCAAGACACCGTGATGCCGCCGTTTGGCAAACATAAGGTTCTCACCGAGGACGAAATTGATAAAATAGTGGATTACGTTGCAGGCTTGTAAATCAAATGAGGCACCATGAATAATTTACGCAGGAATTTGCTCAAAGGTTTTGCGACATTGGCCGCGCTAACGTTGTTGCCGCTACGCGCACTCGCGGCGGAGTGGAACAAGGTCGCGTTTGACGCGAAAACGTTGCCCGAGGCGCTGAAGGGCGCCGGCATACAAAATGCCATCGAGAGTAAGGACATTGTCATTAGGGCACCCGATATTGCGGAAAATAGCGCGGTGGTGCCTGTGGAAGTCAATTGCAAGATTCCTAATACGCGCTCAATTTCTATCTTCGCCGACAAGAATCCGCAGCCGCTGGTTGCTCAATTCAACATCGCGGATGGCGTCGAGCCTTACGTATCAACGCGCATCAAGATGGGCGACACGGGCAACATTCGTGTGATCGTCCAGGCGGACGGAAAAAATTACGTGGCCATGAAAGAAGTCAAAGTCACCATAGGCGGTTGCGGTTAGCTCACTCAGAATGGAGTACAACAAGCATGGCTGATCCAATGAAAATTCGCGCGCAAGTTGCGGGCGACATGGCGGACATCAAAATACTTATGAATCATCCGATGGATACGGGGCGCAAGAAAGACGCTAACGGCGAATGGGTAATCGCGTCACCGCCGCATTTCATTCAACAGGTGATGATTACGCTCAACGGCAAGACCGTTGTCGATGGCCAATTTGGCTCGTCGGTTTCCAAGAATCCGTTCCTCGGATTCAAAATTAAAGGAGCTAAGGTGGGCGATGAGTTAGTGGTGAGTTGGACAGACAATAAGGGCGACCAGCGCAGCGATAAGGCCGTGCTCGAAGCAAAGCCGAGTTAGGCGCAAGCATAATGCGGTTTGTTATCGCTGTCTTTGTCACGCTGTCATTGCTTGCTTCGGCATCGCTGTTTGCTCTAAGCGATCCGGAACAGGATCGCCTCGCGTTCATCGACCTCTACAAGAAAAAATTTCCCGATAAACCGTTAGAGGATTATGTCCTCGGCGCGTTGATGTTGAGTAATGACGCCAAGGAACAATATGACAGCATCATGGAGTTACCACCATTCATCAGCGTGATCGAACAAGGCAAGGCCATGTGGACAAAGCCGTTTGCAAATGGGAAAAATTTCGCCGATTGTTTTCCCAATGATGGCCGTATGGTGGCGGGCGACTATCCGAAATTCGACGCGAAACTAGGCCGAGTAGTCACCTTTGAAATGTCGATCAATCAATGCCTGCAAGCCAATAGTGAAACACCGCTCAAGATATCGGATATGAAAACCATGGGCGTGCTGATGGCTTACGCGCGCGCCTTGTCCGACGGTATGAAGATGAACATCAAAGTGGACGGCCCTGAGGCTTTGGAAAAATTCGAAGCGGGCAAACGCTTTTTTTATACTCGCCGCGGCCAGCTTAATTTTGCCTGCGCCTCGTGCCACATGCAAAATGCCGGCAACACGCTGCGCACCGAAATTCTGTCCCCGGCCGTCGGTCAGGCGACCCATTGGCCGGTGTTTCGCGGTGGAGATAACCTTAACACCCTACAAGCGCGCTACAAGCGCTGCCTAGAGCAAATACGCGCCGTGCCCCTGGACTTGGGCGGCGAAGATTTCAACAACCTTGAATACTTTCATTCCTATCTCAGCAACGGACTGCCGCTTAAAGCGTCCGTCTATCGCAAGTAGCGTCACCGAAACGTCATGGCCATGACGCGGCGTGAATTTTTGCAAACTCTTGCAACGGCAAGCGCGGCAGGGTTCGCGCTCGACCAGCGTGCTGCCGCTAACGGCCACGAAAATTGTTACGACGTGCCACGTTTCGGGAATGTATCTCTGCTGCACATCACCGATAGCCATGCGCAGTTACTGCCCAGCTATTTTCGTGAGCCCCATGTCAACCTGGGTCTTGGCGCCCATCTTGGGCAGCCACCCCACTTGGTCGGGGAGGCGTTGCTCAAGCATTTTTCCATTGCGCCGGGCTCGCGTAAAGCCCATGCCTTTAGTCATCTCGACTACATTGAAGCAGCCCGGATCTACGGCAAAGTCGGCGGCTACGCCCACCTTGCGGCCTTAGTCAAGGGTCTACGCGCCGAGCGGTCAGGCGCGCTGCTGCTCGACGGGGGCGACACTTGGCAAGGTTCCGCCACGGCGCTGTGGAGCAACGGGCAAGACATGGTGGATGCCAGCAAACTGCTGGGCGTGGACGTGATGACGGGACACTGGGAATTCACCTTGGGTGCGGATCGGGTAATGGAAATTATCGCCAAAGATTTTCGCGGCAAGCTT
The DNA here is from genome assembly GCA_039917535.1 of Burkholderiales bacterium. Classification (GTDB taxonomy): domain Bacteria; phylum Pseudomonadota; class Gammaproteobacteria; order Burkholderiales; family JALYOK01; genus JBDSJK01. Next base: position 4,605 of record JBDSJK010000386.1, on the reverse strand, counting down.
GAATTTATTGCACAAAACATTCGCACCCATGACTTCGATGATCCGGTATTCAAGTCTCATGTCATACGGGAAATCAACGCTACCCAAGTCGCTATCATCGGCCAAGCGTTCCCTTATACGCCGATTTCCAATCCCGCCCATAAGGTCCCAAATTGGCGTTTTGGCGTGGAGGAAGAAGCCCTCCAAGCCACGGTGGATCGCCTACGCAAAGAAGGTGCTGCCGTCGTCGTTCTGCTCTCCCACAACGGCATGGATGTGGATCTAAAACTCGCGGCTAGAGTGTCCGGCCTGGACGTTATCTTCGGTGGCCACACCCACGATGCGACACCGGAGCCTATCGTGGTCGGAAATCGCTTAGGCAAAACCTTGGTGACGAACGCGGGGGCAAACGGCAAATTTGTCGGCGTGATGGATCTCAATGTGCGCCATGGTCGCGTTGCTGATTTTCGTTATCATCTGTTGCCGGTGTTCGCTAACTTGATCGAGCCGGACGCCGAAATGAACGCCTTGATTACCCGCCATCGAGCGCCCTTTCTCGATGATTTGCGCGCGGAACTGGCGAGGACGGAAACTCTGTTATACCGTCGCGGAAATTTTAATGGCAGCTTTGATCAACTCATCCTAGATGCAATGCTGTCCGTAATGGACGCGGAGATCGCTTTTTCCTCGGGCTTTCGTTGGGGGACGGCGCTGCTGCCCGGTGCGCCGATCACCCGCGAAGACCTGCTTGCACAAACCGCCATTACCTATCCCTACACGGAAGTAAATGAGCTGAGTGGTGCCGAGATTAAGACGTTGCTCGAAGACAAAGCAGACAATTTGTTCAACCCCGATCCGTACCTGCAGCAAGGCGGCGATATGACCCGCGCCGGCGGACTGCAGTATGATCTTGAGCCGACAGCCGCCATGGGCGGGAGAATCAGCAATATGCGCCTCAACGACATGCCAATTGTGGCGAGCCGCAAATACAAAGTGGCGAGCTGGGCGTCCGTCGCGGAAGACGCAGCGGGGCCACCGATTTGGAACGTTGTCACGCAATATCTACGCGACAAAAAAGTTATCACCGCAACGCCGTTGAACCTGCCCAAGCTGGTGGGCGTAGCGGGCAATCCGGGGCTAGCCAATGGCTAAGCTGCGCTTACCATGGCGAATCGGGTTCTGGTTGCTATTGCTGGTGATGAGTGGTGCCGGTTATGCATGGTGGAAAAAAACGCCCACCGAGCAAGCGCCTCAGAAGTACAAAACCGAAGCAATCGACCGCGGCGATATCGTGCAGAGCATCACCGCAAACGGCACGCTCAATCCCGTGGTGGTGGTCAACGTCGGCACGCAGATTTCCGGCACCATCCAAAAGCTGCACGTCAATTTCAACGATCAAGTCAGCGCTGGGCAGATTTTAGCGGAACTCGATCCGTCGCTGCTGAATGCCGCAATCAAGCAAAGCGAAGCCAGTCTGGCTAGTGCAGAGGCCAATGTCCGTCTCGCACAGACCAAGGAAACCCGCGCACGCACGTTGGTGACAAAAGGCTTCGTGGTGCAATCGCAGCTCGACGAAGCGGTACATGAATTAGCCGCAGCGCGAGCGCAAGTCAAAGTGGTGAAAGCGCAGGCCGAACGGGATCAAGCTAATTTACGTTACGGCATCATTCGCTCGCCGATTTCCGGCATTGTGATCGCGCGGCCCGTGGATCTTGGCCAGACCGTAGCGGCCAGCTTTCAAACACCGACACTATTTCAGATCGCCCAAGATCTCAAGGTCATGCAGATCGACACCAGCGTTGCCGAAGCCGACATCGGCCGAATCAAAGTCGATCAAGAAGTAAAATTTTCCGTTGATGCATTCCCCGACAAACACTTCAAAGGTCGGGTGAGGCAGATTCGCCTCAATCCAAGCATTCAGCAGAATGTCGTGACTTACAACGTGGTCATCGCTGCCGACAACGCAGAAGGCTCGTTGCTGCCCGGTATGACGGCCCATGTACAGATTAATACCCAGCGCCGCGAGGCCGTGTTGCGCGCGGTCAATTCAGCGCTGCGCTTCAAACCGAATAGTGACGAGGAACCTACCCGTGGCGCCGGGCCTAAGCTATACAAACTAATGGGCGACAATGCGATCCCCGTTTCGGTCAAGACCGGCATTGCGGATAATCTTTACACCGAAATCGTCTCTGGCGACGTGCGCGAAGGCGATGCGGTGATTACCCGCCAGCTTGCTGGACGCAAAGCCCCAGGCGAGCAGGCCCCGTTCCGTTTTCGCGTGATGTAACGCGGCATTCAAGCCACGTGTCTCGATATCAAGCCGTGTCTACGCAGCCCCTCATTCGTGTTGAAAATCTCGGCAAGCAGTATGAAACCGCCGCACCGGACACGCCCCCTGCCTTAAAGCAAGTTAACCTAAGCATCGACGCCGGTGAATTCGTCGCGGTAATGGGACCGTCGGGTTCGGGAAAGTCCACCTTCATGAATCTGCTCGGCTGCCTAGACGTGCCTACTTCCGGCGCCTATTTTCTAAACGGCAAAAATGTCGCTGATCTAAATATTAACGAGCTCGCGCAGGTGCGCAATCGGCAACTGGGTTTTGTCTTTCAAGGATTCAATTTGCTCAAGCGCGTGACCGCGCTCGATAACGTAGCCCTGCCCCTGCTCTATGCTGGCGTGGGCAAACGCGAACGCCGCGCCCGTGCCCAAGAATTGCTTGCGCAAACGGGGCTGGGGAAACTGGGCCTATCCTTGCCGAATCGCCTCTCGGGCGGGCAGCAGCAACGCGTGGCCATCGCTCGCTCGCTTGCCAGTTCGCCCAAGGTAATATTGGCGGACGAGCCGACGGGCAATCTTGACAGTGAAACCAGCAACGAGATCATGGGGATATTCACACGCTTGAATCGCGAAGCGCAGATCACCATCGTCCTGGTTACCCACGAGCAAGACGTCGCCGACTATGCAAAGCGCCTGATTCGCTTCAAAGACGGCCTGGTTATTCATGACGGCCCGGTAACACAAACATGAACCCATTCGCTACCCTTGGTGAAGCCTGGCGTGCGCTAGGGGCGAATCGGCTGCGCACCGCGTTAACGATGTTGGGCATGATTATCGGCGTCGCTGCGGTGGTGTTAATGCTTGCAGTGGGTGAAGGCGCCAAGCAGAGCGTCAACCGCGCGGTGATGTCGATGGGCAGCAATTTGTTTATCGTCATCTCCGGCTCGACCTCGGCGGGCGGGTTACGCTCCGGGATGGGCTCGTCACCTACCGTCACGCTAAAGGACGCGGAAGCAATCGCCAAACTCCCTTCCGTATTGGCTTCCGCGCCGATATCAACCGGCAACACTCAGATCGTCTTTGCTGCCAATAATTGGAGCACACAAATAACGGGGGTAACGCCCGATTACTTCGTAGCCCGCTCTTGGGTCATAGAACAAGGCGACACGATCACCGACACGAGCGTACGCGACGCAGCCCGCGTCGCCCTGATAGGTCAAACGGTAATTAAGAATTTGTTCGAAAATGACAATCCCGTCGGTAAGACCATACGCATTAAGAATCTGCCCTTCGTAGTGATCGGTACCCTGGAGGCAAAAGGTCAAAGCCTAGACGGTCGAGATCAAGACGATACGGTGCTAGTTCCCATTACCACTGCGCAGACCAAATTATTCGGCAATCCTTTTCCGGGAACCGTGCGTTTTATCAGTGTGCAGGCGAAATCCGCTGCGGTGATGGAAGAAGCAGAAGACGACATGAAGCAGTTGTTGCGCCAGCGGCACCGCGTCCAGCCTGGAACGGAAGACGATTTCACTATACGCAACCTCACCGCCGCCGCACAAACCGCGTCTGCAGCCGCGCAAGCGCTGTCGCTGATGCTCGGAGCAATCGGCTCAATCTCTCTGCTGGTCGGTGGCATCGGCATCATGAACATCATGTTGGTGTCCGTCACGGAACGAACCCGCGAGATCGGCGTACGCATGGCGATTGGTGCGAGACAAGGCGATATCTTGCTGCAGTTTTTGCTGGAAGCCGTGATCATCTCCATCATCGGCGGGCTAATCGGCGTGGCACTTGGCGTGCTTGGCGCCTGGGGCGCAGCAACCGGAATGGGCATGGAAGTTGAGTTGAGCGGCGCTTCGATGTTGGTGGCGTTCGGCGTTGCGGCCATCACTGGAATATTCTTCGGGCTTTATCCCGCGCAACGCGCGGCGCGCCTTAGGCCCGTCGAAGCATTGCGCTACGAATAGGCGTTTATGCTTAAATGCTCATATCAAATACACAAGAAATAGATTATTCCTTTGGAAACCAGTTATCCCGTTGCCAAAAACGACATTTCATTCGCCGTTGCCTTCACACTGTTGGAAGGCTTTAACAAGCACTACCGCATCTTCCAAGCCACTAGCCAAGCGGCAAAAGGGCGTTTTGAATCCGCTGACTGGTCTGGCGTGCAGGCCGCGAACCGCGATCGGATTTTGTTTTATGATCAACGCGTCAAAGAAGCTGTGGAGGAATTGGAGCGTGAATTCCAAGCGGAATCGCTGAACGATACCGAGTGGCAACAGATCAAGTTTTATTACATCGGCTTATTGACTAATCATAAACAGCCGGAGCTTGCCGAGAGCTTCT
>JBDSJK010000385.1:0-7437 GCA_039917535.1 Burkholderiales bacterium | reverse complement strand
TTGTAACGCGCGTCGGGCGCTACGGCGAAATCGACCACCGCGGTTCAGTCGAGACAGGCCTGCAGCTGAACCAGTGTTTGCAATGGTTCGTCGTTCATATCGATCACCATGCCTCGCATCATGATCGATCCCAGCTACCACTTCAGACTCACACCCCGTTAGAATCACGGCCCATGCTCAGACTCATACCCCCATTGGACAAGGCTATGAATTGTCAGCATGGTGTTTTAGAGGTAACATTCAAGCCGAGACGAAAACGCCCCGGGTTGCCCGGGTAGATCTCAATCCACAGAATGAGACAGTCTCTTATCGACACCTTTAATATTCACCGGGAGAATGAAAATGAAGTGTATTTTTCAATATCTTGTCGCGGGATCAGGCGCACTTTTAGCAGCGATGGTAATTGCAACCGCCGCACACGCCGCCGATGTTACACACGAACGCTTGGTCAATAGCGAGCGCGAACCGCAGAACTGGCTCAACCATCATGGTAACTATGAGGCCCATCGATTCTCGGGCCTCGATCAGATCAACAAATCCAACGTGAAGAATTTGAAAGTTGCTTTCACCTGGGCGATGGGTGGTACGCAAGGTGGCGGCAAAGACGTGATCGTGTTTCCGTTTGCTGGGCTGGAGGGAACACCGGTTGCCGAAGACGGTTTTCTTTACTTGACGACCGGATGGGGCGTGGTAACGAAGCTGGATGTCCGCGGCGGTGTGCCGCGCCAAATCTGGAAGTATGATCCGACGCCGGACCGCGACTACGCGACCACGGTGGCGTGCTGCGGAATTAACAATCGCGGCGCTGTGCTGGCGGGAAACATGGTGATCTCCATAGTGATCGACGGTCGTGTGCTGGCACTGAACAAGACCGACGGCACGAAGATCTGGGAGGTACAAGTGGCGGACCCGGGTAATAGCGAGGTCTTCACCGGCGCGCCGTTGATCGTGAAAGACATGGTGGTTACCGGTATGGCCGGCGCCGAATTCGGGGTGCGCGGCTGGATCGAGGCCCTTGACATCAAGACTGGCAAGCGGCGCTGGAGAACCTACACAATTCCTGGCCCGGGTGAGCCAGGGCACGAAACGTGGAAAGACAACTACGGCGCATGGAAAACCGGCGGTGGAAGCACATGGGTGACGGGGTCCTACGATCCGGAGTTGAATCTCATCGTTTGGGGTACCGCCAATCCGGGTCCGGACTGGGACAGTGCCTTTCGTCCCGGCGACAATCTTTGGACGGACAGCACGATCGCGCTCGATGCGGATTCCGGTAAGATCAAGTGGGGCTTTCAGCATACACCAAATGATCCCTACGACTTCGATTCCATCGCGGAGAACACGTTTGTCGATACCAACGTCAATGGAAAGTTCGTGCGGACCACGCTGCACTCCAATCGCAACGGCTTTGCCTACGCGCTGGATCGCAAGACCGGCGAGTTTCTGTGGGGCACACAGTTCGTTGCCAAGCTGAACTGGACGCCGGGTCTGGACGCCAAAGGGAAGCCTGTCTCCTATAACCCCAAGGTCGATGTTCAAGCCTATGCAAAGGGCACCTCGGCAGGGCGAGGCAAGGCGACCAAAGGGCGCGGAGAAGTCGAAGGCACCTTGGAACCAGGTCACATGGGCGGCAAGAACTGGCCCCCCACGACCTACAGCCCGCACACCGGTTTGTATTACATCCCGACGATCGAGGGTTGCAACAAGGCCTATACGGAAGTGACAACGCCTGGCGCTCACAAGCCTCGTGACCTCTTCCTGGGCGGGGCGCCGTTTTCGACATTCGATGATCCCAATTGCGGCCGGATTACCGGCAGTGTAACTGCGATCGAAGTGGCCACCGGCAAGGTTGTCAATAAGCATTGGACCAAACATCCTCAGTTGGGCGGTCTGATGTCTTCAGCGGGTGGGTTGGTGTTTGCAGGTTACGCGGACGGCCAAGTGGTCGCACTCGACGCCAATACCCTCGAGGAACTGTGGCGTTTCGAAACGGGCTCCGCGATCAACGCGCCGCCCATGTCGTTCATGGCCGATGGCAAGCAGTACATCGCCATTGAAGTAGGCCTCGGCGGCGCGTGGCCCCAATGGTTTGTCAGCGCCACGCCCGAGTTGAAGGCGCAAGTTCCGAGCAACGTGTTGTACGTCTTCGCGCTCCCGTAACACGTTGAGAGATAGTTCGTAGGCCGGCATCTCGTGTGCTGGCCTACGCGAGGCAGGGCGATCCTTTGGTACCTAGCAATCGAATAACGATGACGCTTGCCGCGCACTACAACGCGGCGGCAGGCGTAACGGATCGGCGCGTGTAGACATCCGTATGATTAGCATTTCCCCATTTGGAATCGAGCATGACTAATATCAAAACAAACACGCGGTGGCGAACCTATGTGAATCTGCTCTGGTGCGCCGCACTATCGCTGTTGGGACTATTTCCCGAGAAGCCGGCCATTGCCGACGATGAGGAGCGGCCGGTGATCGTCGTTCCTAGAGGGGGCGGACGGGAGCTGTTTCAAAATTGTGTCCTCTGCCACAAGTATGACGGTCGAGGTGGCCCTAGTGAAGGCGGTTACGGCGCGGACCTGAGGGTGACTAAGCTCACCCGCGAAGAAGTTATTCAGGTCATCACCAACGGTCGGATGTCGAAGGGCATGCCGCCGTTCAAAGGCATTCTGGGCGATTCCAATATCGAGACGCTGGCTAGATTCATCAAGGAAGAACTTAGGGTCAAGGAGTAGCGTTACGGCATCGATCCAATGACCGCCGCCGATTATGAATACTCATGAACTGGTTCATCCTTAGTGTCTGATCCGTCTGCGTCGTGCGCACAGACTTAACGCTAGGACGCTGTGGTGCGAGATCGTGCCAGCTCGCATTCACTCGTTCGTGGGCTACCGAGTTGCACGTATTGCAATGCAGTGCGCGTGATCTGAATGGCCGTTCTTGGGAACAATATGTATCAACGCCGGCAAGTACCGCAAAGGGTCGTTAGCATCTAGCGCGGGCCATAAGCGCGCCACGACCTGCGATTAGCGCTCGTTGACAGGCGCGGCGACGATTACTCCGGCTCCTTCCAACTCCGCACGAATACGCTGCGCGAACAGCAACGCGTTGGGTTGATCGCCGTGTAGGCACAACGTATCAGACCGGACACCAATGTCTTTGCCGCTCACGCTGCGCACTTTTCCTTCCGTGGCCATGCGGAGCACTTGCAACACGGCCGTGTCGATATCCTCAATCATCGCATGAGGTTGCGTGCGTGCTGTGAGGGAGCCGTCGTCTTGGTAGGTGCGATCAGCGAATACTTCGCTTGCGGAACGAAGGCCGACCGTATCCGCCGCGCGTATCTGTTCGCTGCCGGCTAAGCCAAATAAGACGAGTTGTTTATCGAAGTCATGGACTGCGTGAGCGATAGCGAGCGCCAATGGTTTATCTTTCGCTGCCATATTGTACAACGCACCATGCGCTTTAACATGGGTTAACGGCGCGCCCAACGCCTGGGTAAATCCCGCCAGCGCAGCGATTTGGTAAAGCACGATGTCGTACACTTCGGACACGGACATCGCCATCGCGCGGCGGCCAAATCCCTGCAAATCCGGCAGCGAAGGATGGGCGCCGATCGCCACGTTGTTGGCGATCGCAGCGGCAACGGTCTTGCGCATGACGTGGGGGTCGCCCGCGTGAAAACCACAGGCGATATTCGCGGAACTCACATAGCGCAAAATTTCCGCATCGTTGCCCATGGAGTAGGCGCCGAAGCTTTCACCCATGTCGCAATTGAGATCGATCTGCAAATTACTCCTTCTGTTTCTGCGCGACGGCCTGCTTAACCAAGCGGATGTTGTGTTCCCGCGCGAGGTAAAGCTGTTGCGCGTCTTGTAATGAAATGAGCACGAAGCGCAAGCTCTGTCGCGGCTGCATCTGCGCCAGCAGCGGCAAATCCACGCTGGCGACACTGGCAATTTTCGGGTAGCCGCCCGTAGTCTGGCGATCCGCCATTAAGATAATCGGCTGGCCGTCCGGCGGCACCTGTATGGTACCAAAGGCTACGGATTCCGAAATCATTTTCGTTTCACTCTGAGCAACCAGCGCGGGTCCCGTCAAACGATAGCCCATGCGATCGGAATTCAGGCTCACGGAGAATTCGCTGTTGAGCATCAGTCCCTGCACAACTGGGCCAAATTGCTGCCAATGCCGGCCTTCGACGATGCGCACCGTCTGCGTTCCGCGCGCCATGTGGTGTAGAACGGAGTCGACGGCGAAATGCGGCGCGACAAACGCCGCAGCGCTTGCTTGCAGGCGTTGTTGCAGACTCGGGTAAAGATTGTCGAGCGATTCAGCCGTAGCAAGTACGTCGTCTTTACGCAGCGCGCGGCCCTCCACGCCGCCGAACGCGCCAGGCAAATAGGTGCTCTTGCTGTTCATGATATCTGCAATGCCGTAGCCACCGGCGACCGCCAGATAGGCGCGCGCACCCAGCTGACAATTTCCTGTTTCCAGGCGGCTACCGGCACGAAGCAGAACGGGGCGGTGTTGAGGAACTTTCTCCTCGCCGATATGGGCAGAAAGTTGCGCACCGCAAAGCGCGATCAATGCCGCTTCCTTAAATTCCAACGTCGGCCCCTGCAACGTGATCTCCAAGGTTGCCTCTTCTTCGCCATTGCCTACCGTAATATTGGCCAGACGATGGGCCCACTCGTCCATGGCGCCGCCGACCACCACGCCGAGATGCTGATAGCCATGTCGGCCGCGATCTTGAAGAGTCGTCAGCATGCCCGGTTTGATCACACGGATCGTCATGATTGCATCGCTGACATCCGCTGAAACTCTTGCATTGAGATGGCGACGAAGTGAACTTCATCGCCGGGCAGCAGCAGGCAAGGCGGGCTCGCGGTGGAGTCGAAGAGTTTGAGCGGTGTGCGGCCAATCACGTTCCAACCGCCTGGGGTTTGCAACGGATAAATTGCGCTTAGCTCGTCGGCGATCGCGACGCTGCCGGCGGGAATGCGCGTGCGCGGTGTCATGCGTCGCGGCACAGCCAAACGTTTATCCAAGCCACCGATGTAGGCGAAGCCCGGCGCGAAGCCCAACATGTAAACGAAATGAGGCGAAGCGCCGTGGCGCTCTATGACTTGCTCGTGGGTAAGCTTGCAGAGCGTGGCAACCTCGGCCAAATCGGGCGCAAACTCGCCTTCGTAGCACACCGGAATTTCGACCCATCGCGCGTCGCCTTGCTGCGGCGCTAAGCCCTGTATCAAGATAGCCTGCACCTGCTCGCACAAAAGGTTATGGGGCGACGCACCTGCGCGCAAGCCTTCAATCGCTTCAGGCCGATAGTGGATTGCGACCGTTGCAAAAGCGGGCACAACGTCGGTCACGCCGGCAAGCGGATGTTGCAGTAAGTACGCAGCGAGCGAACGAACCGCGCGATTGATATCCGGTGCGATCTTTTGCCCGAATTCGACGATCAAGCAGCGATCACCGGCGGGGTGAAAGCGCCCTTTGAGTTGAGTTGTTATGGCTTTAGCCTTACGCTCCACGGTGCGTCCGTCTTAACTTGCAATGAGCGTAGGACCCGCATGAATAGACGCTCTACAAGGCATACCCTCAGCAGTTTTGCATCAACCCGTAAACGCCTGTATCCCTGTCTGCGCGCGCCCCAAGATCAGCGCATGCACATCGTGCGTACCTTCGTAAGTGTTCACCGCTTCAAGATTCATGCAATGACGAATGACGTGATATTCATCGCTTACGCCGTTGCCGCCGTGCATGTCGCGCGCCATGCGCGCGATGTCTAGCGCTTTGCCGCAGTTGTTGCGCTTCAAAATCGAAATCATCTCTGGCACCATCTTGTCTTGATCGAACAAGCGGCCAAGGCGCAGCGCGCTGTGCAAACCCAGCGTGATTTCCGTTTGCATATCCGCGAGTTTTTTCTGGATCAATTGATTCGCCGCCAGCGGGCGGCCGAAAGCCTTGCGATCCAGCGTGTATTGCCGCGCGGCGTGCCAGCAAAATTCCGCTGCACCCATACTGCCCCAGGCAATGCCGTAGCGCGCGCTATTCAAGCAGCCAAACGGACCTTTGAGTCCCGACACGTTTGGCAACAAATTTTCCTCCGGCACGAACACGTTATCCATCACAATCTCGCCGGTGATGGAAGCGCGCAGTGCAAACTTGCCTTCGATCTTCGGCGCCGATAATCCTTTCGCGCCTTTGTCGATGATGAAGCCGCGAATGACGTCGCCCTCATCTTTTGCCCAAACCAAAAACACATCGGCGATGGGCGAATTGGAAATCCACATCTTTGCGCCGCTCAGTGAATAACCGCCGGGAACTTTTTTTGCGCGCGTAATCATGCCGCCCGCGTCGGAGCCAAAGTCCGGTTCCGTCAAACCAAAACACCCGACCCATTCGCCCGTTGCAAGCTTGGGCAAATATTTCTGCCGCTGCGCTTCCGAGCCGTAGGCGTAAATCGGATACATCACCAGCGACGATTGCACCGACAGTGTCGAGCGATAGCCGGAGTCCACGTTTTCAATTTCCCGAGCGATCAGGCCGTAGGAAACATAATTCACCCCCGCGCAGCCGTAGCCCTCAATTGTGGAACCCAGCAAACCCAACTCGCCCATCTCATACAAAATCGCGCGCTCGAATTTCTCGTGACGGTTTGCTTCCAGAATGCGCGGCATCAATTTCTCCTGCGCGTAGGCTCGCGCCGTATCGCGAATCTGGCGCTCATCGGCCGTGAGTTCCTCTTCCAGCAACAGCGGATCGGCCCAGTTAAAAGCGTTAGTATTTTTAGTGAAAGTCTGCGGAGCGTTCATGAGTATGGATAAGTTAGAAAGAGAAACATTCATTCTAACCCCACTCACGCCTCTTGTTCAAAATGGATGCTCGTTGCGGCCTGTGCCTGGAGCAGCCCGTGGATATTGCCTTGCAGACGATGCAACGCCACGAGCCAGGCTGGTTAGGGCTCGTGGCGTTGCTTATTTATTGAATGCTATTTTTATGGATCGATTGCGCGTTGCGCTCAAACGTCGTTGCGATCAAAGACCACCGCTTGGATCTACGACGAAAACCGCTCTTGCCGACTTCGCGCTGGTCATCGAGACGCTGCAGATGAAGCTTTGGCCACTGCAGGCGCCTTCCCAGTGATCGAACTCCCAGGCGATGTGTTTGAACAGATTGATGTAAGGCGTTGGTCTGAGATTCACCAATGTACCGGGGTTGTAAACCTCGGTGCAGTCCGTCGCGCCGATGCCGCAGGTGATGCCGGACGGTGTGCTCGTCACTTTGCCCGAGCCCATGAGAGAAATCGTCAATTTAGCGCCCGTGCGCCCGTGCGCTACGTTGGACCAGTCAGAGCAACCTAAGCCGTCGCAGGCCCGTACGTGGTAGTCGACGCTGACGCCCGCGCTCAAGCCGGTGTGGACAAAACTGGTG
>JBDSJK010000384.1:0-3970 GCA_039917535.1 Burkholderiales bacterium | reverse complement strand
CCGAGGATGATCCTGCGCCAGACGCTCAAAGTTAGTTCGGGTGAGGGCGGCGAACATGGAATCGTGTAACACCACGCAGGTAGCCGAGCGTGGCAAATTATCGATCAACGCCATCTCGCCCAAAGTTTTGCCTTGATCCAAAATGCCCAACGTAACGGAATCTTGCGGATCGCCGCGAACGACTTTTACCATGCCCTCAACGATCAGTAACATGCCGTCACCTACCTCGCCTTCGCGAAATACGATGGTGTCTTCCAGGGCAACGTAGGCGCGCATGTAGCGGGCGATGGTGTAGACATCTTCCGCCGGCAACGTGCGGAACATTTTCACCAACAACAAGATCTCCGAGCGGGCTTGGATAATGGGCGCGAAATCACCGAGATCATCAAGGGTTGAGAATTGGTAGAAAGGCTGGGCCATGGCAGCGAAAGAGTAAAGGTTGAAATGGGTGAATCAGTATAACGCAGAGCTTAGCTACGTTTGAGTTTAGCGATAAATTTGCTGCGAAACTTGGCGACTTTGGGCGCGACCACCATTTGGCAATAGGGCTGGAATTCGTTGTTCGCGAAATATTGCTGGTGATAATCTTCCGCCGGATAAAAAATTTCCGCAGGCACGACTTCCGTGACGAGGGGTCGGTCCCAGAGTCGCGCCGCGTTGAATTCCGCGATAGCTTGTTCCGCGATTGCTTGTTGCTCATCGGAGTGAAAAAAGATCGCCGAACGATATTGTGTACCGACATCATTGCCCTGGCGATTCAGCGTCGTGGGATCGTGGATGGTGAAAAACACATCGAGAATGTCGCGAAACGAGACGGCTGCAGGATCGAAAGTTATTTGAATGACTTCCGCATGGCCCGTGGTACCCGCGCACACTTGTTTATAGGTCGGTTTAACCAGCGCACCTCCCATGTAGCCGGACACCACGTCCGCGACGCCGTTCAAATCATCGAACACCGCTTCGATGCACCAAAAACAACCAGCGCCCAGTGTTGCAATTTCCATTACCATCGCTTGCCTTTCCAGAAAATTTTAGCCCGTTGAGTACACGGTCTGCGCGATAATATTACTCCAAACCCACACAAAATAATTAGCTCAAGGAGATTGACGGTGAAGCGAAGTTTGCAACCAGTAAAAGCGCTCACATTTGATGTATTCGGCACTGTGGTCGATTGGCGCGGCAGCATTATCCGCGAAGGCCGCGCACTGAGTGAGCGCAAACGCATCGACATCGACTGGGCGGCCTTCGCCGACGCTTGGCGAGGTGGTTATGCACCCGCCATGGACCGTGTGCGCCACGGGGAATTACCGTGGATGAATATCGATGCGCTGCATCGCCTAATCTTGGACGACATACTTAAGCAATTCCACATCACCAAGCTCAGCGAGTCCGAGAAAGTCGATCTGAATAAAGTATGGCATCGCCTGAAGCCTTGGCCCGACGCGGTGCGCGGGCTGCGGCGGCTGAAGAAAAAATATGTGATCGCGACACTGTCCAACGGCAATCTTTCGCTGCTAACGAACATGGCGAAACACGGCGGCCTGCCTTGGGATTGCATTCTCTCCGCGGAACTCGCCAAGCACTATAAGCCCGATCCCGAGTCTTATCTCACGGCGGCTAGGTTGCTCGACCTAGCGCCGCAGGAAGTGATGATGGTTGCCGCCCACAAGAGTGATCTCGATGCCGCGGCGGCCACGGGTTTGCGCACGGCATTTGTCACCCGGCCGAAAGAACACAATCCCGAGTTGTCCACGGATTTGAAGTTCGAACGGCGCTTCGATGAGAATGCAGAGAACTTCATAGATCTGGCCGAAAAGCTTGGCGTTTAATGGCCTGGCAGGTTGATGCTATGATCGTCGGCTCCACAAACTAAGCGTTGACGCCATGCCGGAAGGCCCGGAAATAAAACGTTCCGCCGATCAACTCTCCGCTGCGCTGATTGGCCGCATTGCTGTCGCCGTTGAGTTTTCTCCGCCGCAATTGAAGTGCCATGGGCCTGTGTTGACGGGGCGGTATGTAAGCGCGGTAGAGGCGCGCGGCAAAGCCATGCTCGTTCATTTCGAGCATGGCTGGACAATATATTCTCACAACCAATTGTACGGCGATTGGTTGGTGCGTAGCGCTGGCGAGCGGCCCAACACTACGCGGAGTTTACGTGTGGCGATTCAGAATCATGCCAAATCCGCGCTGCTGTACAGCGCCACTGACATCGAGGTGCTGCGCACCGATGACGTGGCAAAACACCGTTATATCCGCAAGCTGGGGGTTGATCTCCTGGCCGATGACACCACCGTGCAAAACGTGTTGGCGCAGGTCGAGGCGCCACAGTTTCAGCGGCGCAACTTAGCCGGCTTACTGCTGGATCAAGGCTTTCTTGCCGGCGTGGGCAATTACTTGCGCAGCGATATTTTGTTCGCCGCCAAGCTGCACCCTTCGCTGAGTTTGGCTGAATTGACAACCGCACAGAAGCTCGCGTTGGCGGACTATGCTTTCAAGCTCGCGCGCCAGTCCTACGAAACGCGCGGTGTCACCAACGATCTCGAACGGGTCGCTTTGCTCAAGGCACAGAGCGTCACTCGCAGCCGTTTTCGGCACCTTACGTTTCAGCGCGACGGCGAAACTTGTTACGAGTGCGCTACCACTATCGAACGTGTTGACTACGGTGGTCGCGGTTGTTTTATCTGCTCGGTGTGCCAGCCCCGAGCGAGATCGGATTAAACAGCGTTTCCCTAACGTGCAGGGCTGCGAGGCAAGCGGGATGCGCCTCTTCAGCCTGTTGCTGTCTGGATAGCGGTCAATGCGTTCACCAACGCATCGACATTGGCGAGGCTATGAGCAGCCGAAAGCGATATGCGCAATCGAGCCGTTCCCGCCGGCACGGTGGGCGGACGAATGGCGGGCACCCAAATGCGCCGGTTTTGTAATTCCGTCATTACCTTCAATGCCGCATCGTTCTCGCCGATGATGAGCGGCTGAATCGCCGTTTGCGACGGCAGCAGTCGCCACGGCGATGACGCCAATCCGCTTTTCAGGCGCGCAGCGAGCTGCTGCAACTGCTCGCGCCGCCCGGTTTCCGCTTCGATCAGTTTCAAGCTAGCGAGCGTCGCCACCGCCAGCGCCGGCGGCGTAGCGGTGGTGAATACGTAAGTTCGCGCTCGCTGCGCAAGCCACTCTATTACGTCGCGCTGCCCGGCGACGAAGGCGCCAGACACGCCCGCCGCTTTGCCGAGCGTACCCATGTAAACGATGTTGGGAGAACGCACCCCCGCATGTTCCAATACGCCCCGCCCTGCACCACCCAACACCCCGAAGCCGTGGGCATCGTCGAGCAAAAGCCAGGCATCATGGCGTTCGCATAGGGCAACTAACTCAGCCACCGGCGCGATGTCGCCGTCCATGCTGAACACCGCATCGCTGACGATCAATTTACGCGGCGCGTTCGAGGTCCCCAGCAAGCGCGCCAGCGCGGCCATATCCGCGTGCGGATACACATGCACATCGGCGCGCGATAACCGTGCACCATCAACGATGCAGGCGTGGTTCAGCGCATCGGAGAAAATCCCGTTGCCGCGACCGGCCAGCGCGGGAATCACGCCGGTATTGGCCATGTAACCGCTGGAAAAATACAGCGCCCGAGGCAAACCCACAAATGCCGCAAGGGCCGCTTCGAGTTCGTCGTGGGCGGTCATGTGGCCGCTGATCAAGGGCGACGCACCCGCACCGACACCATAATCCCGCGCGCCCTGGATCAGCGCCTCGATCAAGGTAGGATGGCTCGCGAGCCCCAGGTAGTCGTTGCTGCAAAACGAGAGATAGCTCGTGCCGTCGACCGTGAGGTGCGTACTCTGCGCACCGGAAACGACGCGGCGGCGCCGCGTGAGATTTTGACTCTTGAGCTCGGCAAGTTGCGATGAAAAATTAGGCACGGAAATTAATCGGCAGTGTGTGAAATGGATCGACTGGCATTGTA
>JBDSJK010000383.1:0-11238 GCA_039917535.1 Burkholderiales bacterium | reverse complement strand
CCGCATACCGAAGCCATTGAGCTAGAGCCGTTCGATTCCAAAATTTCCGACACCACGCGCAGCGAATAGCCAAATTCCTCTTTGCTCGGCAAGGTCGCCACTAAGCTGCGCTTCGCCAAACGACCATGGCCGATCTCGCGGCGCTTAGGCGTACCCACGCGGCCTGTCTCGCCAGTGGAAAACGGCGGAAAGTTGTAGTGCAACATGAAGCGATCTTTGTACTCGCCGCCGAGGGCGTCGATGATTTGCTCATCGCGCGCCGTGCCCAAAGTCACGGTCACCAGTGCCTGGGTTTCACCGCGCGTGAATAACGCTGAACCGTGGGTGCGCGGCAACACGCCGGTGCGGATAGTAATGGGTCGCACGGTGCGGGTGTTGCGGCCGTCAATGCGCGGTTCGCCGTCGAGTATCTTGTTGCGCACGATCTTGGCCTCGAGTTCGGAAAACAACGCCTTCGCCATGTTTACGTCGGCCTCGTTGGACTCCGGCGTGATCACCTGCGCCATGACGGCGCTGCGAATTTCATCGACTTTGATGGTGCGAGCCTGTTTCTGACGCAGGGCGTAAGCTTCACGCAAATTCGCCTCGGCCAGTGTCGCGATACGCGCTACCAGTCCGGCATCTTTTTCCGGCGCCGCCCATTCCCACGCGTCTTTACCGGCTTCGTCGACGAGATCGTTAATGGCGTTAATCGCCGCCTGCATTTGGTCATGACCGAACACCACGGCTCCGAGCATCACTTCCTCTGATAGCTCACTGGCCTCCGATTCGACCATCAGCACGGCGACATCGGTACCGGCAACGACCAGGTTCAGCTTAGAAGTTTTCAACTCCTCGTTCGAGGGATTAAGCACGTATTGACCGTCGATGTAACCAACTCGCGTGGCGCCGATGGGACCGTCGAAGGGAATGCCCGACAACGCTACGGCAGCCGACGCGCCAATCACCGCTGGAATGTCGGGATCAATATCTGGATTCGCCGACAGTACCGTCGCGATAATCTGCACTTCGTTGTAAAACCCTTCTGGGAAAAGCGGCCGCATCGGGCGATCGATCAGACGGGATGTCAGCGTTTCTTTTTCCGACGGACGGCCTTCGCGCTTGAAAAAGCCGCCGGGAATCTTGCCAGCAGCGTAGGTACGTTCTTGATAGTCGCAGGTCAGCGGAAAAAAATCTTGGCCGGGCTTGGCGTCCCTGGAGCCGACGACGGTGACCAACACGACGGTGTCGTCCATACTCACCAACACTGCGCCATCGGCTTGACGGGCGAGTTCGCCCGTTTCCAGCGTTACGGTATGCTTACCGTACTGAAACGATTTCTTGGTTGGATTCACAATTCACATCCTTTTTACGTTTAGCGGCGCGTCTATATTCACCATCGTGTTTCACCACGATTATTCACTATCACGACGTGAAACGGCGCGCCACATAGAGTCTTGCTCAAATGTATAAGAGCCTGACAAGCAGGCTCTCACACTCATACCATCAACGGCACGCCGCGATTATTTACGGATGCCAAGCCGGTCGATCAATACCTTGTATTGCTCCATATTGCAGCGCTTGAGATAGTCCAACAAGCTACGCCGTTGGCTCACCATCTTAAGCAAGCCACGACGGGAATGAAAATCTTTGACGTGCGCCTTAAAATGCCCCGCTAATTCGTTAATACGTGTCGTCAGCAACGCGACTTGCACTTCCGGCGAACCGGTGTCGCCACCAGCCCGTTGATAACTCTTGATAATCTGCGCTTTCTCTACAGCGGTTGCGGTCATTACACTTCTCCAAATTGCTTGGTTTATTCACTGAATTTTCTGCTAAGCCTTTGATTATAACTTAATCATCCACAGTAACTCAAGTGAAATTAAAGGGCTATTGGGTGAGACGGCAAGGGTAATAAAAAATCACGCGCTATGAATAGTTTGTCGTTCTGAGCGCAGTCAAGAATCTGCTTTTCTTGCTGAATCAACCGGCTACAAGCAGACTCTTCCTAGCTGCGCGCCTCAGAATGACATAGGGGCGTTAGTCAGCAATCGGCAGCCAACCTATTTCGACTTGTCATATTTCCGGATAAGCTGTCGAGCGCTGTCGACCAAAGCTTTACCGTTCAATCCCTTTTTATCGAGGTCTTTAATCCACTCTTGCGTCACGCTGTTGGCCGCCGTCTGCCAATTTTTTAGCTCGTCCAGCGAAATCGTGTTGAACGTGTTGCCGCGATCCATCGCCAGTTTGCGAGCCGGGCCGGCAGCTTCGTCCAGAACTCGAGCCAGCCAGGCGGAAGTCTCCACGCCGCTGTTGGCGGCGATGATTTTCTTTAAATCCGGCGGCAAGCTTTCATATTTCGCCGAGTTCATCGCAAACGCAAACACAGTTGAATAAAGCCAGGGCGACTTGGGGTCTATTTCCGAATGATATTTCACCAGCTCGTGGGCTTTGATGGCGGGCACAATTTCCCAAGGCAACAATGCACCGTCGAGCACACCTTTCGACAAGGCATCGGGCACTTGCGTGACCGGCATGCCCACTGGCGACGCGCCCAGGGCGGCCAAAAACCGATTGGTGATGCGGGTGGGGGCGCGTATCTTCATACCCTTCAAGTCCGCCAGCGTCTTGATGGGTTTGTTGACCATGTGGAAATGGGGCTCATCGTGCTGGTGGACAGCCAACAGATGCACATCCTTGAACTCCGTCTGATTGAGCTTATTAACCTGCACGTATTCCCACAACGCTCGGCTGGCGTCCTCCGCGCCGTTGATCAGAAACGGCAATTCAAACACTTCGAACGCTGGGAAGCGCCCGGCGGAATAACCCGTCACGGTCCAAATAATGTCGGCGACGCCATCCTTAGCCTGATCGTACAATTGTGGCGGCGTGCCACCCAATTGCATGGAAGGATACAACTGAAACTTGATGCGGCCACCGGATTGCTTAGTGATTTTTTCCGTCCATGGGATGGCAAAATCGCGATGGAACGGCGACAGCGCCGGCAGAAAATGATGAAACTTGAGCGTCACTTCCTGAGAGCCAGCGATTCCGGAAAACAAGCCTCCGGCCGCCAGCATCGCGATGACGCAGAGCAAAATAAAGCGTCTTAACAACATTTTCTTAGTCCTCCTTGTGTTAACCCAGATTGTCCCAGGTTTGGGCCTGCGATAAAAGCTCATCAGCCAGCTTTTTTGTGGACCTGCCCTGAGAGCCAATCAAAACGGGCTTCTCAGAGCATACCAGGCTGCGAGGCAATCTGGATGTACCTTCGCAGACCATGCCAACTTAATCAACAAATGATTCCAGGCAATCGGTTAACAAGTGATAATACCGCCCAGTACGCCAACTGGAGCTAACAACATGCAACAATCACCAGGCTTGCAGTCTGGATTTGCCCAACGCTTGTCCCACTGGGTGGACCGCAACTTTCTCGAGTTGGGCCGCGAAATGCGGCTGAGTTATTTGCCGCCGCTGATGGTCTACGTCGCCGCGGGTATTTCTGGACTGACGTCCATCGTCGGCGCATTTTTCATCAAAGACTATTTGGGTTTGTCCGCCGAATTCCTCGCCGCGCTGGGTTTTTGGGCCATGCTGCCCTGGGCCATTAAGCTGCCGCTCGGGCATCTCGTCGATTTAATTTGGGAACGCAAAGCCGGGCTTGTTTATTTGGGCGCTACTTTAATCGCGATCAGTTTGCTGATTATGCTGGGATTGCTCACGGATCGCGCCGCCATGTCGGCGATCATACCGGCTGACAATTGGTACGTGCTAAGTGCTCTGCTTGCTCCGTTAGGGTATGTCGTCCAAGACGTCGTGGCCGATGCCATGACGGTGGAAGCCGTGCCGAAAGTGGATGAGAGCGGACAGCCCATCGATCCCGCTAAACTGAAACTCATGCATGTCACCATGCAAACCCTCGGCCGGGTCGCGATCATCGGCGGCGGCTTTTTGGTGGCCTTGCTCAACGTGATCATGTTCAACGGCATGGACGATGCAAGCAAAGCCGAAAAACTCCTGGTCTACGTCAACATCTACAAGATCTCACTGATCATTCCCATTGTCTCCGTGGCGGGCGTGTTACTCGCTTCGTGGCTCAAACGCCGCGCGGCGCGCGACCTGGCGGCGAAAGGCTTTACCCAACAACAAATCAAAGAAATGTCCGTCGGCCAAACGGAAAAGACAAAGGCGAATTGGTGGATACTTGGCGGCAGTATCGCGTTCGGCGCCATTTCGTTGATCGTCGGCCTGGGTAAATACAAATACGGCCAAGAAGTTATTTTTGTCGGCTCCACGACGATTGTGATTTTTCTCATGACGCGACTCATGAAAGAGCTAGACCCCGCGTCGCGCCTGATGTTGCTCGGCACGTCGATCCTGATTTTCATCTTCCGTGCCACCCCCAACACCGGCCCCGGCACGCAATGGTGGATGATCGACAAGCTGCATTTCGATGAAAGCTTTTTCTCCAAGCTTGGCCTTATCTCTACCGGCTTGACGCTGGTGGGTTTATTCGCCCTGCGACGTTTTATGGCCGAACGCTCAATTGCCTATATTGTCGCTTTCCTGACAATCGTCGGCGCAATCCTTTTCTTACCCACCATTGGTATGTATTACGGGCTGCACGAGTGGACCGCCGCCCACACCGGCGGCATTGTCGATGCGCGCTTTATCGCGCTGATCGACACCGCGTTGGAGTCGCCGCTAGGCCAAGTGTCGATGGTGCCCATGCTCGCCTGGATCGCCAACTCCGCGCCTACACACTTGAAAGCAACCTTCTTCGCCGTAATGGCGTCGTTCACTAATCTGGCGCTTTCCCTCAGCCAGCTTGGCACGAAATATGTCAACCAGATTTACACTGTCACAAGAGAGGTAAAAGATCAGGCAACGGGCATGGTTAAAGTCCCGGAGGACTATAGCGAACTCGGCATGCTGTTGCTGACCGTGATGTTGATCGGTTTGATTGTGCCGCTGCTGGCAATCGCTGTAACTAAGTTGTTAGGCTGGCGAAGCGCATAACAAGCTTCGGTAGAATAGCGTTTTTCTTTTGAAGGATATTGAATCATGTCAGCACATAACAAAGTCGCAGTAGTCACCGGCGCGGGATCCGGCATCGGCAAATCGGCAGCGCTAGCCTTACTGAACGATGGTTATCGCGTGGTGCTCGCCGGTCGCCGGATTGAGCCGCTGCAGGAAGCGGCGAAGGAGTCCGGCGCAGGCGATCGCGCCTTGGCTGTATCGGCCGATGTCAGCAATTCTGATTCCGTCGCCGTGCTATTCGCGAAAACGAAAGAAGCGTTCGGCCGCCTCGATGTGTTGTTCAACAACGCGGGCATCAGCGCCGGCGGACCCATCGAAGACCTCACCTACGAGCAATGGAAAAGCGTACTCGACATCAACTTGACCGGACCGTTTCTGTGCACCAAAGAAGCGTTCAAGCTGATGAAAAGCCAAGACCCCATGGGTGGCCGTATCATTAACAATGGCTCCATTTCCTCCCACGCGCCGCGGCCCAATTCCGCGCCCTACACGTCGACTAAACATGCGATCACGGGACTCACCAAATGTACCTCGCTGGACGGTAGAAAATACAACATCGCCTGCGGCCAACTCGACATCGGCAACGCGGCTACAGACATGATCCGGCGCGCCTTGAATGGCCTGCCGCAAGCCAACGGAACCATTGCCGTCGAACCGCTGATGGACGTGGCTCACGTCGGCAACGCTGTTTTGCATATGGCGAATTTACCGCTGGAAACGAACGTTCAGTTCATGACCATCATGGCGACGAAAATGCCGTTTGTGGGTCGCGGTTGATGGGTGCAGAAATTCCTTACTATGGAATAGCTGGCGCCCGCCGCCAGGACCAACGCTGAAGCCGTCTGGCGGTCTTGATTCACTATCCTTTTGGTGATTCGTGGCTTTTTGAGGATTACCTAATTGAATGACAAATGGCTGGTCGTCCCCACGCCACAAGCCAATCCCAGTGCGCCTCTCAGGACATGCCACGCCACGAGGCAAGCGGGGCAAGGGCTTCAGGACGATGCTTAAACTCTGCTTAATGCGAAGCCGTTCCAGCGAACAATAGCTGCCATAGTTCTCGCACCGGCTCTGCATATTGATCGACCCGATCAAAAGGAACCCGCGCATCGGCTTGTTCATCTAACCATGCGCGATGTTGCAGGCGTCGTAACTCACGGTAGGCATCGGCCACGCGCTCCGCAAGCTGCGCGGGGATCAGCGCAAGCTCAGCGCACAAACGTAGCAGCGCGATGTTGCCTATGCCTGCGGCAAGTCCGGCATGGCGATGAGCGTAGGCCAACACGAAGTATTGAACACAAAACTCAATATCCACCAGGCCGCCATCGCTGTGTTTGAGATCAAATGTCGCCGCCGGAACGGGATGTCCTTTGTGCATTTTTGTGCGCATCGCGATGACTTCTTCCCTCAGCGCCGCGCCATCGCGCTGCTGTCGCAACACTTCAATGCGGATGCCCTCGAAGCTGCTCCCGACCGCGCCATCGCCGGCGCAATAACGCGCGCGGGTCAGCGCTTGATGCTCCCAAGTCCACGCCTGGCGCGACTGGTACTCAACAAACGCGGACACGCTACTGACCAGCAAGCCGCTGGCGCCGTCGGGCCGCAAACGCAAATCCGTTTCGTACAGCACCCCTGACGCGGTGTAGGTGCTAAACCAACTGTTCAAGCGCTGGGCCAGACGAGCATAATTTTCCGCCGCGTCGGGATGATCATCTTCGTAGAGGAAAATAATATCCAAATCGGAGCCGTAACCCAGCTCTTTTCCGCCCAATTTTCCATAGCCGATTACGGCGAATCTTGGCGCGTCGCGATGTCTATTTTTAAAGCTTTGCCACGCCGCCGCAATGGTCACATCCAACAAACAATCGGCTAGATCGCTCAAATGATCGGAGAGTTTTTCCAGCGTCAACTGACCCGCCACATCCAACACGATGAGCTGGAAAATTTGCGTTTGTTTGAAGTGACGCAATAACTCCAAATGGCGTTCCGTATCATTCCCGGCCGCGTCCATATCGTGCTGCAATGACTGCTTAAGTTCCCGCCAATCGGGCGCGGCGGAAAGTTCGCGATGATCCAACAATTCATCCAGCAAGATCGGATGCTGTTGTAAATATTTCGCCGCCCATCGGCTTGCCGCAACGAGTTCAATCACCCGGCGCAACGCATTCCGATTCTCGAGCAACAAAGCGAGATAGGCTTCGCGGCGGCTAACGGTCTCCAACAAATCGAGCGTGCGGATCAAGGTTTCAGCGGGATGGGTTTGCCCGCCCGCAGCCTCGATCAGCGCCGGCACCAGCGCGTCGAAACGCGTACGACTTGATTCAGGCAGTTGTTGGTAACGCGCGCTGCGGCGGATCGCTCCGAGACGATCAACGATGCTTTCCGGGTTGCCAAACCCTAGCTGTGCGAATTGCTGGCGCGCGTCCTCTGCGGACATGTTGCCAAGCCAAAGCGACGCCGTTGTTCCATTTTGCTCGCCAGCGTCAGCCGCAAACACAGCAGAGAATTGCTGGTTGACGCTAGCGCGGCGCCTGTTCAGCACGTTTAAAAACGCAGCGTAGCCCTCGTAACCCATGGCCCGAGCGATGCGCAGTTGATCGTCAGCGTTTGTAGGTAAAGTTTGTGTCTGGGCATCGTCTAGATACTGCAAGCGGTGTTCAAGGTTGCGCAGGAAAATGTAGTTCTCGGTCAGTTCGGTTTGGACGTCTTTTGCAATGAGCTTGAGGTGGGCCAATTCATGGAGCGTTGCCAAAGTCGAACGGCCCTGGAGACGCGGCTCGCGCCCGCCGCGGATCAACTGAAACACCTGGACAAGAAATTCAAGCTCGCGAATTCCGCCAGGCCCCAGCTTAATGTCGTGGGCGCGTTCACGACGTATCACTGCGGCACGAATCTGGCTATGCAGATCGCGCAACTGCGCCACGGCGCCGTAATCCAGATAGCGGCGAAACACGAATGGCTTGATCAATGCGGCCAAATCGTCGTGACACTCGCCCGTGATCGGCCGTGCCTTGATGAACGCGTAACGTTCCCAAGGCCGCCCCTGCGTGACAAAATAATTTTCCAAGGCTGCAAAGCAAATCACCAACGCGCCGCTCTCGCCGTAAGGCCGCAGTCGCATGTCGACGCGAAACACGAAACCATCTTCATTGCTTTCCGCCAGCAGCGCGATGAGGCGCTTGCCGAGCAGCGCAAAAAATTCGTGATTGCTAATGCTGCGCGCGCCATTGGTTTCGCCCTCCTCCGGATAGACGAAAATAAGATCAATGTCGGAAGAAACGTTGAGCTCTGCGCCCCCTAGCTTGCCCATAGCGACGACGATAAGTTGTTGCGGCCGGACCGTTTCCGCACCTATCGGTAAGCCGTAAATTTCCGTCAGTTCATCATAGGCGAATTTCTGCGCCGCCGCGACGGTGACTTCCGCTAATGCCGAGAACGTAGCAACCACTTCGGCCAAATCCGCGTGATCCACTAAATCGCGAGCCGCGACCATTAACCAAACCCGCTGCCGCAAGCGGCGCAGCACAGTTTTCAACGGCACGGAATTCGCAGTCAGTGCTTCGCGTATGAACGACTCCATCGCTTGCCGGCTATAAGGCTCGTTCAATTGTTGAGCAATTTCCGGCGCCAAATTCGGTGCTACGGTCAGCAGCCGATCTGCATACCGGCTGAACGTTCTGAGTTGATTCAACTCCACTAAATACTCACTCATCGCTTAATTGTGGAGTCATCGCAGGCAGGGTAACAAACGTTTGTTCAACATCAAGGGTATTTTTGCAAGCAAAAGTAGCTGCCGTAACCTGGTATCATTCCTAAAACTTTATGCAAAACAATGTTTAGATCGAACCGCCGCTGGGTGTGGCGGGTTGTTTTTTCCCTGCTCGGGCTAGCTATGCTCGGCCTCGTTGCGATCGCCATGGCGCTCCGCTTTTGGTACATCCCCCACGCGGCGGAATACCGCGACCAGATAGCGGCGCTGATCGCTAAGGCGGCCGGCAACCCCATCACTATCGGTGCCGTGAACGGTGCGTGGGAAGGTGCACGGCCGACGCTGGAATTCAAGGACATCATCGTTTACGACGACGCCCAGCGGGCGGCTTTGAAGCTAGATCGCATTTATGGCGTGTTGTCCTGGTGGTCGTTATTTTATGGCTCGGTCGAATTCTACCGCTTGGAAGTAGACCATCCTACACTGGCAGTGCGCCGCGATAAAGCCGGCAAACTTTTTCTCGCGGGAATCGAACTACCTCAAGGCGATAACTCAGGGGATACCAGTCTTGGCGACTGGTTGCTGGAACAAGATAGCTTGGTCGTCAAGAATGCAACGTTGTCTTGGCAAGATGAGGCCGCTAGCGGCAGCACTCTGGTGCTAACCGAATTAGCTTTGCGTCTCGAGAACCGGGGCGCACATCACCGCTTTGGCCTCAACGCGCGGCCGCCCAGCGACATTGCCAGCCCGGTTGTTGTTTATGGCGACGTGCAGGGCCGCAAAATGTCCCAGTGGCGGCATTGGCGCGGCGAAATCGTATCGGAGTTGAATGATGTCGACTTGGCGACACTGCGTCATTTCATCCCCATTCCAAACGAGCTTAAGCAAGGTTCCGGCGGGGTAAAACTCACACTGACCGGCGATGGTAATGGCCACATTGGGGCAGTTGCCGACCTGGCGTTGAAAAAAGTCCGCGCCCAATTCAATCCAGACGTTGCTGAGTTAGTCGTTGAGCAGGTTACGGGCAAGCTGGGCTTTAAAGATCTCGCGCCTGGCTTTGAAGTCACGACACAAAATCTTGTCGTTCAACTCAACAACGATAACAAAGACTGGCGGCCAGGCGATGCGAAAATCGTATTCCATCCCGCGAGCGGCAAACAACCTGAAACAGGCGAAATCACCACCAAGCAAATTGATCTAACCGGATTGCTGGTGGTGCTACAAAGTGTGCCTTTACCTGCCGACACGCATGCAAAGCTCAGCCAATTCGCCCCCGCAGGTCAACTCAACAACTTCACCATCGGCTGGACGCGCAACGGCAGCACACTGACAGGCTATCGTTTGAAGGGTGCCTTTCGCAACATGGATCTTGCGCCGGTTGGCAAGATTCCTGGTTTTTCCGGGCTCAGCGGAACGGTCGATGGCACGCAACAAGGTGGGCATCTGAGCATTAAAAGTCAGAACACAAAATTTAACGCGCCTGCGATTTTGGCCGAAGTGTTGCCGTTAGATACGCTGGCTGCCGAAGCGCGTTGGCAAGCAACGAACGATGGCATCAACCTCAACGTCGATAATTTTATCTTTGAAAATAGCGATGGATCCGTAAGCGCAAAAGCGACCTATCGCAGTGTGGCGGGCACGCCGGGCTGGATCGATCTGGACGGCAAGATAATTAGCGGCAATGCCCGTGCGGTATACCGTTACGTACCCATCGTCGTGCCAGTTGGAGTAAGAGATTGGCTCAAGAATGGACTGCTGGCGGGCAAATCCGAGAGCGGGTCGTTCAAGCTCAAAGGCAACCTTTACGACTTTCCGTATCCCAATGACGATAAAGGCGTGTTTGAATTTGTCGCAAAAGTCCATGATGGTTCCCTGCTTTATGCACCCGGCTGGCCGAAGATAGATGGCATGACCGCGGATATCGTCTTTCGCGGCATTACCATGGATATCGTTGGCACGTCGGCACAAGTATTTACAAGTCATGCAAAGCACGTCCACATCAGCATTGCGGATCTTGCTCATCACGATCCCGTTGCGCTCATCGCTGCACAGGCTGAGGGCAACATAGAAGACGGATTGCGTTTCATCGCCGAAAGCGGAGTTCGCAACATAATCGGCGGCGTCACCGACCGTTTCACCGGTAGCGGAAAAAGCAGACTCGATCTCAAGGTGAGTCTACCGATTGCCCGCAGGCAGGAAACCCAAGTTGCGGGTGATTGGGAATTTCTTTCCGGGCAGGTCAATGATAAAAACAATGCGATCCCGCCGTTAACAAAAATCACTGGACACTTGCTATTTTCCGAACGCGGGATTGAAGCCAATAAGCTCAAAGGTGAAGTCTTAGGCGGCCCAGCGGAAGCGCTATTCACAACGAGCAAGGATCGCGAGATCACCATACGCGCCAAAGGCCGCGCTAAGGCCGATGGCCTCTACGCGATTTACAAAAATCCCGCCCTTAAATATTTCAGTGGTTCGGGCGATTGGGCCGGCGACATCAATATTCACAAGGG
>JBDSJK010000382.1:0-10916 GCA_039917535.1 Burkholderiales bacterium | reverse complement strand
TAGACGCCTACGTGTCATTCGATAATCCCGTTCGGGTGATGGATGCATACGTCGAGAGCCTTGATTTGGTGGGTCTAGGTTTCCGGCACGCGAGCGGTACCGTGGGTGCCGGACAACCGCCCTACCATTCAGGCCTAATGCTCAAACTCTGCCTGTATGGCTACCTGATGCGCGTGCGCACCACATAGAGCCGTATTTGAAAGAACTCGATCAGGCCGATGCCCAAGCGGGCAGCGAAACTGCTGACAGCACAGATATCCACGCCGCGCTGGATGCACTCAAGGCTCGCCAACTCGCTTTACGCGGCAAGCTCGCGCAGCTGAACGAAACGGGGCAAACCCAATACGCCAAGGTCGATCCCGACGCCCGCCTATTGAGTAAAAGCGGGCAACACGTTGCAGGGTACAACGTGCAGATTGCTGTGGATCACAAACATAAGTTACGGGTCTGTAGCGAACTCACCCAGGACGGCAACGACACCCAGCAGTTGCTGCCAATGGCCAGGCAGGCCAAGGCAGTATTGGCGGTCGACAAGCTAACCGTCGTGGCCGATGCGGGCTATTACAACACCATGCAGATCAACGCATGCGAACAAGCCGGCATCACGGTCTTTGTGCCATCGGGGGAGAAGAACGGTGCGGTCGATACGCCGCGGCGCTACGGGCGTGATCAATTCCACTATGACGCCCAACGCAACGCCTACCGTTGTCCGCAGGGACAGTGCTTGAGCGAGCGGGGTAGCAAGCAACAAGGCGGCAAATATTTCCGTCGCTATATCAGCCGCCAGCCGGTGTGCGCCGTATGCCCGGTACGCCCGCATTGCCTGTCGGCCAAGACAGCGTACCGGGAAATCTATCGCTGGGAGCACGAGGTCTTACTGGATGCTCACCGCCAGCGCATGCAAACCGAGGGGGCCGTACGCATGCGCCAACGCGCGAGCTTGGCGGAACATCCCTTCGGTACGCTCAAGCGCGGGTGTGGGTGGTTGCACTTTCTGGTGCGGGGCAAAGAAAAAGCCAGTGGCGAACTGGGATTATTAATGCTGTGTTACAACTTCACGCGCCTGCTCACCATTCTAGGGATCAACGGCATGCGCCAAGGGCTGAACCGGCGCAACAACGCGATGAGTGCCGCATAGTCATTGACATGAGGCGGTGTAAAATCCTCTCTGCCAATTACTCATTCAAATTCATCGCTGACAATTGATCAGTACAAAAAGAAATAACGTGGTAATGCATCACCCCTTGCTTTTGCGTAGACTGTAAATTGAATACTTTCACAGTCTCGCAGCTTATTCCGTGTTACCCCTTTTTTGCCAACATGCTGGAACGCCGCTCCCAGTCTGCCTCGTGGCACGGCATGTCCTGAGAGCCGCACTGGTACTTGTCCCCCTTTTTTGGGATTGTCTCGTGGCGTAGGCTTCGAGAAATGCATCTGCGCGGTACTTGCGACATGCCGCACTGCGATTTCTCAGGCAAAATGATGGGAGTCTGATGTGCCACATTACCGTGGGCATCCTAAGGAAGATTTCATGAACACGCGAAAAGAATTGTACGGCTGGGCCGTGGTGATTTGCATCGCGCTGGTGAGCACGTCGTTTAGGTTGCGCGCTGAAAAGAAACTTGATTCTGCGAACAACATCGGTGAAAGCGATCTTGGCGGCACGGTGACTGGGCCGAACGGAGCTGAGGCCGGCGTTTGGGTGATTGCGGAAACTACCGAGTTGCCCACCCAGTTTGCCAAGATCGTCGTGACCGACGGTAACGGCCGTTACGTTATTCCCGAACTGCCGAAGGCGCACTACAAAGTGTGGGTGCGTGGTTATGGGCTGGTGGATTCGCCCAAGGTGAATGGTGTGCCGGGACAAGCGCTTGATCTCACCGCCGTGCCGGCGCCCACCGCTGCCGCGGCGGCGGAAACTTATCCGGGTGTGTACTGGCTGTCGATGCTCGGAATCCCCGATAAGAGCCAGTTTCCCGGCACGGGTGAGAAGGGCAACGGCATTCCTGAACTGATGAAGACGCAACATTACTGGATCGACACGATCAAGAATTCGTGCCAATCGTGCCATGCCCTCGGCGCGAAAGGCATGCGCACGGTGCCCAAGGAATTTGCGTCGCTTGGCGATTCGTTCAAAGCTTGGGCCCATCGCACCCAAGCGGGACAGGCGATGACCAACATGGCCAATGGCCTGGCGCGCCTCGGCCCGGAAAAAGGATTGTCCCTGTTCGCCGATTGGACGGACCGCATCGCCGCGGGCGAATTGCCATTTGCCAAACCTTCACGCCCCGAGGGACTTGAGCGCAACGTGGTGATCAGCATGTGGGATTGGGCTACGACCAAAAGCTACATGCACGACGCGGTCTCAAGCGATAAACGTGATCCGACGGTCAACGCGAATGGTTTGATTTACGGCACGCCGGAAGAAAGCTCTGACTTTGTGCCCATCCTTGATCCGGTTAAAAACACGGTGACGCAGATTAAACATCCGTACCGCGATCCGAAAACCCCTTCTTCCACCGAGCTGCCAAGGGGGCATTCGCCCTATTGGGGAGACGAGGCGATCTGGGACGGCCACACCAGCATCCACAACCCGATGATGGACGAAAAAGGGCGTGTGTGGTTCACGGCGCGGATACGACCCGCAGCCAATCCGGATTTCTGCAAGCAGGGCTCGGACCATCCCTCGGCCAAAGTTACCCCGCTGAATGAATCTAATCGTCAGCTCTCTCGCTACGATCCGGCGACGGGTAAATGGGCATTAATCGACACGTGTTTTTCTACCCATCATTTATATTTCGCCAAGGACTCCAACAACACGTTGTGGACCAGCGCCGGCGGCCCGCAAAGCGGTGTGGTGGGATGGCTCAATACCAAACTGTATGAAGAAAGCGGCGATGAAGTGAAATCTCAGGGCTGGACGCCGCTGATCCTCGATACCCATGGCAACGGCAAGCGCGACGATTACGTGGAAGCGAATCAGCCGCTTGATCCTGCAAAGGACAAGCGCGTCATGGCGGCATTTTATGGGGTACAGCCCAGCCCGATTGACGATTCAATCTGGGGCCAGGCGATGGATGTGGGCTTCTCGCGGATGGATCAGCCTGGTTACATTATGCGGCTCGTGCCCGGCGCCAATCCGGCTGAAACTGCGCTTACTGAAATCTATCTTCCACCCGATGAAGGCTATGGTTCGCGCGGCATCGACATTGATCTCAATGGTGTCGTTTGGACGGTGTTGGCCAGTGGTCACCTTGCGAGCTTTGAGCGGAGCAAGTGTAAAGGTCCGCTCAATGGCCCGAGCGCGGCGACCGGCAAGCACTGTCCGGAAGGCTGGACGCTGTATCGATTTCCGGGGCCGCAATTCAAAGGCGTGACCGATCCGGGCAGTGCCGACCACGCTTATTATGTTTGGGTTGACCGCTACAATACCCTTGGTCTTGGCGCCAATGTACCCATCGCCTCAACCAACGGCGGCGAGTCACTGCTTGCGCTGGCCGACGGCAAATTGGTCAACCTTCGCGTTCCCTATCCCCTAGGCTTCTACAGCAAAAACGTGGATGGCCGCATTGACAATCCGAGCGCAGGCTGGAAAGGCCGCGGCCTTTGGACAACGTCGGGCACGCGGGCGATGTTTCATAATGAGGGCGGTACGCAATCTAAGCCTAAAGTGTTTAAAGTTCAGGTACGGCCCGACCCACTTGCACACTAACTATCTCAAGGAGAAAAAATGATACACGTCATCGCCACCATCGATCTCGCGCCGGGCACCCGCGAGGCATTTCTCACCGAATTCCACAAGTTAGTGCCCGAAGTGCGCGCTGAGGTTGGCTGCGTGGAGTATGGCCCGACGGTCGATGCGGACACCGGCATTCCGACGCAGGCTAAAATCGGCGCGGACAAAGTGGTTATTATCGAAAAATGGGAAAGTGTAGCCGCACTCAAAACCCATGGGGTCGCACCGCACATGCAAGCCTATCGCGCAAAAGTGAAAGATTATGTACGCGGTATGGAGCTCCGTGTACTGACGGGCACTTAGCAGTCTACTGAGCAAATAGTGCTCCCCGAATAGTTTGTCATTCTGAACGAAGCGAAGAATCTGCTTTTCTCGGTGCATCAACGCAGCACCACAGCAGATACTTCGCTTCGCTCAGAATGACAGTGGGAGTGTTTCAGCAACCAGCCCATGCCTTGAATCGTTAACCTAATAGGAAGTTAAGCAATGAATAATGTCCGCGCAACGCGTGTCGGAACTGGGTTTGCGCTATGCGCCGCCCTACTTTGTTTTTCCAATACGCCATACGCCATGATGGAAGCCGATAAATTTGTCGGAGCCTGGCGGCCCATATCCATCGAATATCGTACCGATGATGGAACGTTGATCGACTCGCCCTATGGCGCTGAGCCCCAGGGGATATTGATGTACGACTCCTACGGGAACATGTCGGCGCAGCTATCGAGCAAGGATAGAAAGCCGTTTGCCGTTGCCGATCGCTTGGGTGGCACGCCCGAAGAATTGAAAGGTGCGTTTGAAAGCTACCAGGCCTATTTTGGAAAATACAAGATTGACGAGCGCGAGCGGGTCGTCACCCACACGGTTACGCAAGCGTTGTTGCCGAACTGGGCCACGACCGAACAGCGGCGCTATTACAAATTTCAGGATGGCAAATTAATTTTGCGTACGCCACCGCTCACCATTGGCGGGAAACGGGTAACGGGTGTGCTGGTTTGGGAAAAAATGTCTCGCTGAGATTGCCGAAACAGCCCCACTAGTTCGCTCAGATTTTTGGGTCTGCATCCAATCTCACAATCCAGTCTTCCAATCCCGGCCGCGCAACCGGATAACGATCCATCACCAGTGGATCGTGACCGGGTATGACGTGCCGCGTAGAAGTCGCCAGCCGGCGTAGCGTGTTGTAGCCCTCCAGCAGGTCGCCCAAGTTGTACAAAATGGGGAATGCGCGATCTTGGTCCATGTGCGCATAGAAATGACTCGCATCGGAAGCCAACACTACCCAGCCACGTCGGGTGCGCACTCGCACCGCCTGTAAGCCTTTCGTGTGTCCGCCGATGTGATGCACTTCGATTCCCGGCGCAATCTCATCGGCTCCGTCGTGAAACCGCACTCGCCCGTCGAAGACGCTGCGCACCATGTGCATCACGTCATCCGCCTCATAACCGTGCGACATCATGCCGTGGCACATACAACGGCCCGTGGCAAAATCCATTTCTTTGTCCTGCAAATGGTAACGCGCTTGGGCAAACAACGGCAGATTGCCGGCGTGGTCATAGTGCATATGAGTGACGATCACATCGGCGATTTTTTCCGGCGCAATCCCTAGTACCTGTAGGCCCTCTGCCACGGGGTGAATGATTTGCCGACCGCGCTTCTTTGCCATCGCTTCGCCAAATCCGGTGTCCACTACGATT
This sequence comes from Burkholderiales bacterium, assembly GCA_039917535.1. Lineage (GTDB taxonomy): Bacteria > Pseudomonadota > Gammaproteobacteria > Burkholderiales > JALYOK01 > JBDSJK01. The sequence continues at coordinate 5,486 of JBDSJK010000382.1, read as the reverse complement.
GTGCGATCGTTCCTGGTGATGAGCCATACGAAGTAATTGAGCGGCATTTCGGTGTCGTGGGCGTCGCCGCCGATGAAATTTTCTGGCGAGCGACGCACCAGCCGCGCGTATTTGATTGCATAGACCTCATAGATCGCTTCGTTCATTATTACCCCCTCTCGTTGCTTAGGCCACAGCGGGCTTGCAAGGGCATCCTTCGGCGGATAGACCGCGATAGGAATGCCTTTATGCCATTGTACGATCAACAGGCTGGCGTTCTCACGGTGGCCATTGTCGTCAAATTTCAGCTTACCGTTGCCGGGAAAGAAATTCGCTGGCCCAGCGGTGATATCCATGGTGTGCAACGCTTTGGCCACGGCCTGCCGATCGGCACTGCCCGCCGCTTCGAGCGCCGCCTTGAAGATCCACATATCGCCATAGGTGGTGACAAAATGCTGAGTGGGCCACGCTTCAGTGGTGTTCTTTTTCACCTCCGCCACGAAGTCCTTCGGCGCGTTAGTTGTCCAGTTGGCGACCACGGACATGACCCCTTCGAGCTGCTCGACGTTCATATTGCTACGCAAGTCCGGGTCCAAGATTGCCGCGCCGTTGGAAATCGTCGGTAGCTTTCCTTTGCCGAGGCCAAACTAGTTCATCTTCTCTAACCACAATTTCGCGTCGGAGATAGCCGTGGGCAACGGCAATAGAATGTCGGGCCGCGTCGACCGCAGGCGTTGGATCAACGACGTGGCGTTCGCCAGCGGCGGCGTGAACGTTTCGTCCACCACCAGCGCTAAACCGAGCTTAGCGAACTGGTGATCGCGCATCGGCTTCACAAATGATACCGACGCCGCGGTATTGTCCATCACGATACCGAGGGTCTTGGGACGTTTGCCGGTGGCTTTTTCGGCCATGCCATCAACGCGGGCAATGCGCCTTCCGCTAATTGGACGCCGGTTGCTGAGGTCTGGAACACATATTTGAAGCCGCGCGACGTAATCAAGTCCGAATAAGAAAAGGTCACAACCGGCAACTGCGCTCGCTCGGTAACTTCGGTGACTGCCAGCGTGAAGGAGCTCAGATACGCGCCGGTGGCGGCCACCAGGTTGGGTGCCTCCGCAACCATCCGCTGGGCGGCGTTCTTGGCCTTTTCGACACTTTCGCCAGCGTCGAAAACCAGCAGCTTCATCTTCGCGCCATTCATGGATTTTATACCGCCTTGTTCATTGATAGCCTTGATCGCCATGTGGGCAGCCAACTTCTTGACTTGTCCCTGCCGCGCCCACGGGCCGGACATCGGCGCGATGAGGCCCACCTCCACTTCTTTGGTTTGTGCGTGGGCCGTGGTCATCGCCGCGATCAGAACCGCACAGACCAGGGTTTTTGTGAACGTGGCAAAAATTGTGTGTCGCATTAGCTACTCCTTTTTTCTGCTCTGGCTATATCTATATGGCAAACGCGCCGAATTCGGCGAGACGCACGGCAGTAACGGCCTTGCGGGCGGCGAAGCCGGCGTGAAAAAACATCTCGCTGCCGCCGGTGTGTGCCCATTGGTTAAAGCCCACGGTGACATTCGCGCCAAGTGCCACAGCGCTTGACGCGGCGTCCACACTAAGGCCAAGCTACCGCGCCCCTGCTGCCGCCGCGGCCACCGGCCCGTTAATCCCGGTGCGACGATGGATGCGGGCAATTTCGGCGTCCATCAATGCGCAGCCAACTTTACCGCCGGTTTCGTAGCCGACCACGGCAGCGGTGATGAAGTCGCGTCCAGTTACTCTGCGAAATTCGGACAGCGCCAATAGGGCCGGCAACACTACAATGCCGAGATGGCTGATGCTGCCGGAATGCATATCTTCACGCACCAGCCCATGCCCCATCACCGCATTGGCGAACGCGGCATCGCCTATGGTTACGGGGAACGACGCGCCGCTCATGGCCGCACCACCCATCTCAACACGCTCTGCCAGTGAGACGGCTTGGCGGCTCTACGGTAAATGGCTGGACTCGAATGCGCAGCCGATAACGTCGATAAGGCAGAGTTTTACTTTGGCAATTACTTCATTCGGTAAATCGTTTAGCTATACCGTAGTGGCTGCGCGAGCGATGCGTGCCGCAAGCGGCTCGGGCGCAGCGACGACATCTGGTTTGCTGGGTAACGGAGTTACGGGTGACATGATGTTCTCCCGACACAAATCTGCTTTAACCGCGCACCTTCACGCCCGCCCATTCCTCGATCACCCGGCACATGGACGTGAAGTCTGAATCGCTTCCATAGGTTGCAGTGGTTACGGCGAGCATTTGGCGCACGGCTGCACCCACTACCATGGGCACGCCGAGGGATTCCGCTTCGTCTATGCACAATCGCACGTCCTTGTAGGACAGGCCCGTCGTGAAGCCGAAGTCAAAGGTACCCGGCAATACTGATTTTGGAAATTTGTCTTGCGAAGCGCTATTGCGACCCGAGCCTGCGTTGATCACATCAAGCATCACTTTTGGATCGAGCCCGGCCTTCACTCCCATCACCATGGCTTCTGACGTCACCGCGATGGCGGCAGCAGCGAGTAGGTTGTTGGCGAGCTTCATGGTTTGCGCTTGTCCTGCGCCTTCACCCAGATGGAATACATTGCCGAAGGTTTTGAGGACAGCTTCCAATTTCGCAAACACGCTTTTTGGGCACGAGACCATCACCGCCAAGGTGCCTTCGCTGGCACCCTTGAGACCGCCGCTTACCGGCGCGTCCACATAGGCGATATTGCGTTCGCTAAGCGCCTTCGCAACCATCATTGCCACACGCGGCCCAATGGTTGAAAAATCCACCACGTGCTTGACCTGCGTGCCTTCGATCGCGCCGCCTTTACCTAGTGTGACACTGTGCACGATCTCAGGATTCGGCAGACTGAGAAATACGGTATCCGCTCGGTTGCAAACCTCCACCGCCGACCCAGCCGGCTGCGCGCCCAATTTTTCCAGCGCGGCAACCGCGGCTGGGTTCGGATCATATACGCAAACCCTATGTCCGGCATTCAACAGCCGCTTGGACATCGGCGTGCCCATCTTTCCGACGCCGATAAATCCGTAGGTTTCCTGCCCCATCTGTTTCCTCCTGTTCGATCTTCATTGTTCGCCGCATGGTACAGCTCGCGGTGTTGAACGGTCATTTGATTGTAATTCAATCCTTCGCATATCGGATAAATGTTTCCAGGTCCAGCATAGCAGCGCGCGTTATACTTTCGGCAATGATGCGATTGTCACCATGGAGCGCGCTAGTCCACTCATTCGAGGTCCTATGAATAGCAATCCAAGCAATTCCGAAGCGATCCGGCAACGATTTCTGAAAGTGGATACCACCACGCTTTCCGATCTCTTGACGAAGGCCGGCATGCCGGAGCAATGCCTGGCTACGGATCTCATGCCGATCCCGCAGGATGTGCGGATCGCTGGGTGGGCATACACTATCAGGGGTCAAATGGCACCCTTCGAGGGCGCAGCCGATCCCGATAAAATGCGCGCCATTGAAGGTGTAGGTAGCGGTGAAGTCGCAGTGTGGAGCGGCGAAACCGAAGGCGTGTGCTATTTCGGGGAGTTGCTGGCGCTCGGCATGAAAGTGCGTGGCTGTGTAGGCGCCGTCGTCGATGGCGGTGTGCGCGATTCGCACTGGATCGCGCAACATGGCTTCCCCGTATTCGCCCGCTACACCACACCGGTCGCTTCCACCGGACGCTGGAAGGTGACCGGCTGTCAAATCCCGGTCTTTATGCGTGGTGCAGTACGTCACAATGTCATAGTCAATCCTGGGGATTTCATACTCGCTGACGCAGACGGAATCGCGGTTGTGCCGCTTGCTATCGTGGCTGGAATTCTCTTACAAGCCGAGCAAATTACGGAACGTGAAAACGCCATTCGCAAAGAGATTGCGGACGGCGCAAGCCTAGACGTCGTCTTGAAGCGCTACGGCCAGATTTGAGCTTGACGGATATTCCATAGTTCACTGGTTCGTAGTACCGGAAAGCACTTCCGCCACACGCAAACGTAATTTCGGTATGACATTTTGCTCAAACCAAGGGTTGAGCTTAAGCCAGCGAACGTTGCGTGGACTGGGGTGAGGCATAGGCAACACGGTGGGCCAATAGGATTGCCAGTCCGCAACCGTTTGCGCCAGGGTTGGCTTCCGCTGATCGCCGATATGCCAGGTCTGCGCGTATTGCCCGATTAACAGAGTCAACTCGATATTGGGCAACTGCGCCAATAACCGATCGCGCCACAACGCCGCGCATTCTGGTCGTGGCGGCAGGTCACCTGATTTTCCGCTGCCTGGATAACAAAAGCCCATCGGCAGCAGGGCTATCTTATTCGCGTTGTAAAATGTGTCGTGATCTACGCCTAGCCAAGCTCGTAGGCGGTCGCCACTGACGTCGCTAAAGGGAATGCCGCTTTCGTGAGCGCGGCGCCCCGGCGCCTGACCAGCAATCAAAATGCGCGCGCCCTCGCCTGCTTGTAATACAGGCTTGGCGCCCAGGGGTAAATGCTCGCGGCATGCCTGACAATCCCGCACATTCACCAGTAACTTGCTAAGTGGGTCAGGTCGAGTGCGTTGCGCCGGAATTCGGCTAGGCTGTTTCATTCCGCTATTGTGCGATAAATCTGTCCTCATCAACAGCGGCTCGCCATTCTGCTCACCAATTGTGATCTCGAAGAATCACCGGCCAGTTAACAATTGTTTGCAGTCGTTTCTATTTGAATCGAATACCATGCCGCCAGATATAATAAAAACCAGTGGATCGCTTTCATCACGATGAGATGGCAATAGCCCCCGCACGAATTGCATCGCAGTCAATAATATAATTGTGGGGTCGATAGGTTCGGACATTTTCGTCATGTGACTTTAATCCGCCCCGAGATACACGTCGGCGAACTCGCTCTGATCTTTTAGCGCCTGCCGGAGCCCCCGCCATACACGCGTCGTTTATTTGATGGGCAGGAAAGCTCGCAGGAGGCTTGTCGTGCTTAGATGTCAGTCAGAACAGCAGTATCCGTTTATTTTCTGTAACGTAGATGTAAGTCCGATCTGGGCTTATGTACGCCATTACTCAATTGTTTCTCCTCTTAACACTAAATGCCATCGCATGCCCCCGCACCCACATGAGGGCATTTGGCGAATAATCCCTTGCAACTCAACATATCCCCTGGCTCCTTCGACCTAGCTCGCAGAGCATTTATGCCGTTTTTTGAATCATGAGTGTAAATAGATATGTAATTTACTTATTGACCCGGCATAATAAAGTATGAACTTTATTGAGACGAGTTTGTCTGAATTGCATGGACAAAGAAGACGCACGATATCAAACATTGGAACAGTTGCATGAGCGGCGTAAACACGTAGTTCGGCTGCATCGAAAGGGGCACGGTGTGATGAGCATCGTAGAGCTGAGCGGGCTGAGTTACCCTGCGGTGCGGGCGGTGATTGACCGGTACGCGGAAGGGGGGGTGGGCGCCATCAAACCGGGCGC
>JBDSJK010000381.1:0-16806 GCA_039917535.1 Burkholderiales bacterium | reverse complement strand
CGATTCGGTTGTCGAGCGGGCTGGTGAAGTGGAAGTCGTCAGCGATCAGCGGCTCGAGCGCGGCCCGGTCCTTGGTGACGTAAGCCCCATAGCTGGCTCGTACGACTGCGAGGTTTCTTTCGTTGTTCATGAAGTCTTTCCGTCAGGTTGCAGACCGAGCGACACCTGGCCGCTCAGGGCATTGAACGGCACTGATCCGGGCTCATGCACGATCCGCCAGCGACCGCTCTTGCGCGCAAATCCCAGGGTCGTTCGAAACCACATGTCGACCCTCTGCCCCGTTCGCTGGGTTCCGCTGACATGGCTCAGAAAGTGGCTGAACGCCACGTCGTCGCCGATGAAAACTTCGACATCGCGGGTTTCGAGCCTTGGGGGCGGCTCGAAGCTCGCGTGCCAGGTCTGAGCGCGAGCGAGGGCCGATGCCTTGCCGACATGTTGCAGTGGGTCGACCAAGTCGAACATCACCACGCCCTCGTCCATGTCTGCCATGGACTTTGCAGCATCACCGTTGGTCACCGCGGCGCAGCGCGCCTTGATGATCGCAGTTAGCGCTTCTTGATCAGTTGCTGTCATATTCGTTAACCTCTCGAGACATCAATCGTGGATTCGCTGCCTTTTGCATGCGTGCCTCCTCGCAGTCCTACGGATAAACCAGTTTCGGCTCGAACTCCCCGCGCCCGTCGGGTGTGTTGTCGAGCAGATTCCACAGCGGATCGAGCATGTCGTTGTGTCGATATTCCTGGCCTGGCTCGGGCGGCACGTAAAGCATCTCGCTGCCCCAGAAGTGACGCACCACGCCAGCGTCGCGCCGAAAGACATTGAGCATCGGCATGTCCCACTCCTGGCCGTCCTTGAAGTCCTGCTGGCGCCGCATCGCAGCGCTCAAGGCTAGCGAGTCGCCGAAGTAGTCGCGGTCATACGTGTTGCCGGCAGTGGACAGGAACGTCAAGTGCGCCCAGCCCCGCTCGCGTGCGAGGGCGAGCAGGCGTACCAGCGGCGATTTGGCGACGATGAAGATGTTGATCCTGTGCGCCGCATGGCGCACCACACCGTCGAAGCTGTCGAGAAAGTGCGTGCAGCCCGGGCAGGGCCTGTCGCTCTCCATCCCGTACATGAAGCTGTAGAGCGCCAGGCTGTCCTTGCCCGGCGCGAATAGTTCCGAAAGCTTTTTCGGAGCCGGGCGATCGCCTGCGCCAAGTCCTTCGAAAACGTAGTCCTCGTGCATCGGGGCGCCGGGTGGCAGAGCGCGGCGCTGCGCGCTGACGCGCTCGATCTGCCGGCGCAGGGCCATCTCTTCGTCGAGCAGTGCGTTGCGCGCGGTGCGGTAAGCAGCGCTTTCACCTTCAAATTTCAAATGTTCCATCCGTCAACTCCCTGCGTTTGTTTCGGCGCGTCCTAACAATCAGGCTCGCGTCCGCATACTGACGCCTTGCCCGCGCTTGGCTTTGCGGCTAGGCGCGGGTTTTCATGACATCACGTCACTTTGCTGGCATGCCTTTCGGGTCCATCCATATCGCTTCCCAGACATGCCCATCCGGGTCTTCAAAGCTGCGGCTGCACATGAATCCATGGTCTTGCGGCGGGTTGCAGTCGACAACCCCGCCAGCTTTGCCCGCAGCCTCCGCCATTGCGTTGACGGCATCGCGGCTGTCGCACGACAGCGCCAGCATCACCTCGCCCGCCTTATGCGCATCCGAAATCGGTTTCTTAGTGAAGGTCGCCCATTTGGTGTGCGTTAGCAGCATAACGTTGACTACGTCCGAAAACACCATGCAGGCGGCAGTTTCGTCGGTGAATTGAGGATTGTTTGTGGCACCCACTGCTTCATAGAAGGCCCTTGCCCTGGGCAAATTGCTAACAGGTAAGTTAACGAAAATCATTTTGATCATCAGTGTTCTCCATTACGTAGGGTGCGAGTCGCGCGGGATGCACCTTGAAAACTTTGTCGGTTACGGACAACGACGGACTACGCCATCGATAGCAGATGCTACGCGACCGCATCAGGGGCGTCTGTGCTCTACCGCACCAAGATCAGGCAACAAATCGACTTACTTGGTCGGATCAGCCGCTTCGGCAAACGCAATGTGGTTACCGTCCGGGTCGGTCACCATCACTGTCTTGACCTTGGTGTCTGAAGTCCGTTGACTCGTGTCAACGCCCATCGCGTCCAGCTTCTTGATCTCTGCGGCAATATCGCTGACCGCCAGCGTGAACGAGCCTTGCCCGGCGCGTTCGGGCAACTGGTAAACCTGAAGCCAGCCGCCGCGCGGGAACTTCCATTCCGCCAGTTCAGGCATGGGCATTTCGCCTGCGCGACCGAACAGTTGCTCGTATCAAGCTGAGGCCGCCTTGATGTCTTTGACGGCCACGCTGGCCAATACGTTGTTGATGGACATATTTCCTTTAATGGGTCAGAAGTTGCAATTCATACGGCGGTCAGGCGTTAACGACTACCCTGTGAACAGGCGACGCGCAGATTGTGCGTCGCTATCAAGTTGTCGAATGAGGTGTATTGAGATCGACATGCTGCAAGAAAAAAATATCCGGGCACTACAGTTCGACCCGGCGGGCGATGCGCTCACACAGGGGCAGCCAGCGGGTTCCACCGTTTTTCCACTCCCAATTGAATGTCATCGTATTGCGATTGTTGACAGTGATTGTCGCCCGCGTTTGCGGTTCTTTGAATGTCCAGACCTTCCCTTCGCGCTGCGCCCGATATTCGGGATGGTGGCCGGCGTTATCGAACATCTGCGCAAAATAACCCCTAGCGGAATCGTAGCCAATGATTTCCGTGCCAACAAAGTGACGCTTACCCGCCTTGGCCTCCCAGCGATGCAGCAGATAGAACTCGCCCGGCAGCCATTCATAGGTTTCGTCGCTCACCCAAGGCGCAGGTGACGCCCGTGGGTCATCCGCAATTTGTCCGTCGCCAAACGATGTACCTTCAGCATGCCATGTACCGACGAACACCTTCAATGCACGCACGTCGGCGCTAGGTTTGGGCATTTGAATTGTCTTGTTTGCTTTCATGTTTTTGTCCTTGTGGTGCCGCTAGGCCCACTGATAGACCTGAAGCCAGCCGCCGCGTGCGAACTTCCATTCCGCCAGATCGGGCATGGGCATGTTGCCAGGGCGACCGAACAGTTGCTCGTACCACGCTGACGCGATTTTCAGGTCTTTGACGGCCACGCTGGCCAATGCGTTGTCGATGGACATGGTAATTTCCTTTGGGGTCGATGGTTGCAATGCGTACGGCGGTCAGGCGTTGACGAGCACGTCGAATCCGCCATAGATGAGCCGCTTGCCGTCGAACGGCATCGGGTTGTTCTCAGGCTGCAAGCGCGGGTCGGCCAGGACTTTCTTCCAGGCTTCATCGCGCACCTGGCGCGATGGCCAGGTGATCCAGGAGAAGACCACCGTTTCGTCGTCGCCGCGCTTAACGGCCATCGAGAACGACGTCAGCTTGCCTTCCGGCACGTCGTCACCCCAGCATTCGACGACGCTCAGCGCACCCTGCTCCTTGAACACCACCGCAGCAGCCTCGGCGTGCTTGCGGTAGGCGTCCCTGTTGGCCGTTGGCACGGCCGCAACGAATCCATCAACGTAGTTCATTTCAAATCTCCTGTGAAAAAGTGAATGGACCACGCACAGACTGCGTCGCCACCAAAACGCGCGCTCGCGCAACGGCCGGAAGAAGGCGCGTATGTCTTCGGGTTTTCTCCGGCGTGGTGCTGATGGTTCCGGTTAGCGTACGCCGAATACCATTATTGACGCGGCGGACGAGATCGTGAAGCTTGTGCGTGTTGAGGCTCATTCGATGTTGGGTCTCTCAGGCCTTGTCGGCAGGTGCATCGTTCATGAGAGCAGTGAAGTACTTTGCGTCGCCAGTCTTGTACAAGCTATACAACGCAGCAAGGACTTTGTCCGAATAAATCTTGAGAGAGGAAAAAATCGCGCGCGCGAATTCCAACGAACTCATCGCAGAGGCCGTGATGAGATGGCCTGACTTGACGATGGGATTATCGCGGTAAAACGGCCCGCCTTTATAACCAGTCTGAGCGATGTAGTCTTTTGCGTTGCTGGTGTGGGGAACCTTATCGAGTAGCCCGGCACGGGCGAGTCCTGCCGTTGCACCGCAAATAGCGGCTACAGGAACTTCCTTTGCCAAAAACTCCGCTGCCAATTGAGCCGCTTCTTTGTTCTTTTTCTTATCCCAGGCGGTGCCGCCTGGGAGAACCAACATGACACTACCATGCGGCTTAAGCTTGTCCAGCGTAATGTCGGGTGTAATGCGCAGCCCACCCATGGAAACGATTGGCTTGTTTAACAGACCAACCGTCTTGACCTTGAAGGAGCCGGGAAAGGTCTGGAATTGGGGATTGTTGATTCCAGCAATGACATACCCATATTCCCAATCAGCCATCGTGTCAAAAATGAAAAGATGCACCGTAGACTTTTTCATCCTACTCTCCGAGTTTTCTCTCCGGAATAATAATTGACGTGAGCGGCGTGTGCCGGCTTGCGGTACCATTTCCGTTCAATGGATGAAACATCGCGCAGATTCGGCATCTCATGTGGCCGCACCGATACGGCGCAGGCAAACGTGCTGTTCACGATGATTCACCCGTGATTTGTCGAGCCAGAGGCTCTGGCACAGGTCGTGAAGCTGTTGGATTCGCGTGTTCATCGTGGTTCCTGTGTTGCGAGCAACGTGGTAGCGTCCGCATCGGCTAGATCGCCGATGCGCTCGATCGTGAAATCAGCCGCTGGATATTTGGCTATGTTGACGAGGTCGAAAGCGTAGTGGCCTTGGCGCGGAAAGACAGTAGTAAGAAGCTCCTGCCAGACCGCTTTCATGGCCGACAAAACCCGCAGCTTATCGTCGACGATGACGTAGTGTCGAGCCTGATAGTGGCGCTGCACCGCGTCGAGCATCTGCTCCTTGTGGATGTAGATTAGCACACGGCCGGAGACGGCGTCCCACAGTCCCGAGCGCTGCACCTTACGCGGCTGGAACACGACATCGCCATCAGAGAGGATCACCGTTGGGCCTAGTTTCCCGAGGTAGTCGATGACCTCGAGCGCGCGGGGAAAGAGGCGCTCGGCAAACGGATAGTCGACAAGGTAACTCGATATCCGCAGTAGCTGTTGCTCATCCTGGCCATCTCGTTCAGCGTCGAACCGGTAGCGCTGCAACGCGCCTAGGTAGTCGGCATAGCCGAGTTCGCTGCGCAGTCCTTCGAAGATTGTCCAGTAGCGGTCGGCACTGGCGACGCCGAATTCGCTCTCGAGGTGGCGTCGCAGGTCGATGACGATCCGGTCGTTGTCGAGCAACGTGTTGTCGACGTCGAGCAGGAACACTATGTCGGATGTCATGCGCACTCTCGCATCGCGGTAGCAATCTTCTCGGGTTCGGGGTTGTGCCAACCGCCGTCGCCGGCGATGAGCGAGTCCGCGGCTGTCGGGCCCCACGTGCCAGGCTGGTACGGCAGTACTGGGTGGTGATTCACGAGCACCGGATCAACGACTGCCCAGGCGGCTTCGACCGCGTCCTGACTGGTGAAGAGAGCGCCATCGCCGGTCATGGCATCGCCGAGCAGCCGCTCGTAGGGTGATTTGTCGTTTGGTGCGTCTTCGCACAGGTAGAGCTCGCGCTGCTCACCGACGAATTCCTTGCCCGGGCGCTTGACGCGAGCCGCGAGGGCAATGGCCGATACCGGCTGCAACCTGAAACGCACATAGTTGGCACGGCCCTCGGTTAAGGCTGAGTCGTCGAACAGCTTCTGTGGCGGGGGCTGCAGTTGCACCAGCACTTCGACCGCGTTGTCCGGCAGCAGCTTACCAGAACGCAAGTACCACGGCACGCCAGCCCAACGCCATGAGTCGATGACGAGGCGTAGCGCGCAGAAGGTCTCGACATCGGAGTCGCCCGCGACACCTTTTTCGTTACGGTAACCGACGTACTGTCCGCGCACCACGTCGTTGCGTGTCAGCGGACGCATGGCGCGGAAGACACTCGCCTTTGCACTGTGCACCGCTGCATAACTCTGGTAGGCGGGCGACTCCATCGCGAGCAGCGCAACGATCTGGAACAGATGGTTCTCGATCACATCGCGCAGACAGCCTGCGGTTTCATAGAAACCGCCACGCTGGCCGACACCAAAATTCTCGGCCAGCGTCACCTGTACGCTGGCAATGTGGTTACGGTTCCAGATCGGCTCAAGAAACGAATTCGCAAATCGGAAATAGAGGATGTTCATGATCGCCTCCTTGCCGAGATAGTGGTCGATGCGAAAGATCGACGCTTCCGCAAACACCGAGCATGCGACCCTGTCGAGCTCGATCGCCGAAGCCAAGTCGCGTCCGAAGGGCTTTTCGATGATGACGCGGCCGTTCTCGGCCAACCCGGCGGCGCCGAGGCTCCTGATCACTGTTGCGAACAATGACGGCGGGATCGCAAGGTAGTGCGCTGGGCGCTGCGCGTCGCAGAGTGCGGTCTTTAGCGACTTGAACGTCGCGGGGTCTTTGTAGTCACCGCTGACGTAACGAAGCAGTGACACCAGGCGATCAAACGCGGGCTTGTCGTCGATTTTGCTTTCGTGCTCAATGCTGTCGCGAACGTGCCGGTGCACCTGTTCAGCGCTCCACTTCGACGACGCGACGCCGATGACTGGAACCGTCAACGTACCCTTTTTCACCATCGCATAAAGTGCTGGGAAAATCTTCTTGCCGGCAAGGTCGCCGGTGAAACCGAAGATGACGAGCGCGTCGGAGCGTGGCGCGGCGTCAGCGTGGCGTGGGCTTGCGGACGCATTCATTTCGAGGCCTCCCTGGTCTTTTCAACGTGGCCGCCGAATTCGTGGCGCATCGCGGACAACAACTGATTGGCAAAGTCGGCTTCCCCGCGTGACGCGAAGCGTTCGTACAACGCCGCGCTGAGCACGTGCGCCGGCACCGCTTCGTCGATCGCCGCTTGGATAGTCCAGCGACCTTCGCCCGAATCGGAGACCTGCCCGCCGTAGGCCTTGAGCTGCGGGTCCTTCAGCAGCGCGCCGGCTGTCAAGTCAAGCAGCCAGGAGCCGAGCACGCTGCCGCGACGCCAAACTTCGGCGATCTCGGGCAGGTTCATTTCGTATTGGTAGAACTCGGGGTTGCGCATGGGCGTGGTCTCGGCATCGCTGGTGTGCGTGCGTTTGCCAATGTTGGCGTTGTGCAGAATGTTGAGCCCTTCCGCATACGCCGCCATCACACCGTATTCGATGCCGTTATGAACCATCTTGACGAAGTGGCCGGCACCATGTGCGCCGCAGTGCAAGAAGCCTTCCTCGGCGCTGACGACGCTACCGTTGCGTCCGGGCGTGCGCGCTACCGCACCGACTCCGGCCGCGAGCGCCGAGAATATCGGCTTTAGGTGTTCGACCACATCGGCTTCGCCGCCTATCATTAGGCAGTAACCACGATCGAGGCCGGCGACACCGCCGCTCGTGCCGACATCGACGTAGTGGCAGCCCAACGCGGTCAGTTGGTCTGCGCGTCGAATGTCGTCGCGGTAATAGGAATTGCCGCCGTCGATCACGATGTCACCGGCGTCGAGGAACCCAACTAGCTCGTGGAGTTCCTTCTCCACAACGCCCGCTGGCACCATCATCCAGATCGCACGCGGGCTGGTTAGCTTCGAAACCAGTTCCTCGAACGAGGTGGTGCCAACAGCGCCATCCTGCTGCAGGCTCGCAACCGCCGCGCGCTGCGTGTCATAAACGACGCAGTCGTGGCCTTTCTTCAACAGGCGCCGCACCATGCTCGCACCCATTCGTCCTAAACCGATCATTCCGATCTGCAATTTCCTTCTCCCTTGTCAGTGCTGTTGATCAAGTCTGCCGAGGTTCACGGTGCCTCACTCAGCGGTAAGGTAGCGAAAAGTGGTCGAAAAAAGGGCGTTAGAGTGGCTTTACAGATATTTAGATATACGACAGTACTTGGCAAGGCCGATGTGCTTGGCAGCACACTTCTTGGGGCCGCCACAGCAATATTCCGCTGATGGCGGCGATCCATGCTTTATAAGAAGTACGGGGCTGTGGGGAGCAGCAGCGTTTCTATCGACGACACTTTGATCATAGCCCCGTCCAAGGGTAGCGCCTCTCGTCAAAGTGTCGGGTCACTATCTTTATGGCTTCAGTTGAACGCGGATCTCGCCGTCCTTATGGGCCGCACTGTGAACGTTGACATATAGTTTTCCTGCTTTATAGCTTTCATACTGCGCGTCGCTAAGCTTCGCACCGTCCGGCACCGCCCATTTATCGTCGGAAGCTTTCGTCAGAGAAATTACAACAGGACCATTTTTCCCCGCTTCCCCTTCGTGCACATGGGCAGCGGTGGCGGCTATTCCCTTGGTCGTGACGCTGCCACTTACGGTCTTATCCGAATTGATTTGGATGGTGACGCTCCCCGATGCGGAGGTACTTACCGGTGGAACTTCTTCGTTCCCACTAAGCATGACCGCCTCAGTGGCGGCTAAAGCCAGACTCATGCTGCCTAAAAGTATGCTGCCAACTGCGGATCTGAGAACTAGACCAAAACGTCCTTTGTGGGCTAATGCATTCATATTCATATCTCCTCGAGTCATCTTTGTGTTCACGAAAATGTGTAAGTTATTAAAAGCATAAATCGTTCCATACCTCTGCGCCATTTATGCGCCTGATCAACAACGGAATATTTTAGCGCTGATGCGCGCAGCAGAGTGACAATCGGCAATATTTACCGTCAACTAGTAACTTTTACATGACTAGCCGTGCAGTGTCGAAGCTAGCTGATGCGGATTAACGGGAGTGGTTACGCTGACTTACCTCACTCGAGGTAAGTTTCTAAAGGCCGTTCACGATGTCATTATAATATCGCAAGAGTCAATGGCATATTCTTTGCTCAAAGCGTTCAAGGACGTGGACGTTCAACTCTGAAGCCGTTGCGAAAATCGCTGACTCTGCATGTTTTTCATGTTGCTTTCATCGAGCAGAGCAGAACATAGACAAACGCAAGGCGATAGAAAGTAAGCCTTAAAATTGTTTCTATTATCCGTACCGGAGAAACCTACGTCCGCCCAACTCAACCTGAGGCTGGGCACTCGATTTCAACAAACTCACCGCCGTGAAGGATTTAAATCATGAGTTACGTCACCACCAAAGATAACGTAAATTTATACGTCAAAGACTGGGGCCAAGGTCGGCCAGTCGTGATGGCCCACGGATGGCCTCTGTCAGCCGACAGCTTCGACGATCTTTCCATGGCCATTGCTGATGCAGGCATGCGTGCGATTAGTTACGATCGTCGTGGCTTTGGGCGTTCCGAGCAGCCTTGGAGCGGGTATGACTATGACACGCTCAGCGATGATCTAGCCGCAGTAATCGATCAAACTGGCGCGCAAAACGCAACGCTGGTGGGCTTTTCGATGGGTGGCGGTGAAGTGGCTCGTTACATGTCTCGCCACGGCGGTAGGGTGGTCTCTCAGACAGTGCTGATCTCCTCGGTGGTGCCCTATATGCTTAAAACCAGCGACAATCCCGACGGTGTGGACCAGTCGGTCTTCGACGAAATGGCACAGGGCATTAAGGACGACCGAGCAAAGTTCTGGGCAAATTTCTTCAAGGATTTCTTCGGAGTAGGGTTGGTTTCGCACCCTGTCAGCAGCGAAGTCCTCGAATGGGCGCGGTCAATGTCTATGCAAGCCGGCCTGAAGCCGACGTTGGCTTGCGCGAAAGCGTTCGCGACTACGGATTTTCGGGGTGACCTAGCGTCATTCACGGTACCCACACTCATCATTCACGGAACCGCTGACAAGACGGTGCCGATCAATACCGCTGGCCGCAAGGCGGCTCTAGGCATTCGGCACGCGAAGTTGATCGAGTATGACGGGGCGCCACACGGACTGTTCGCCAGCCACAAGAATCAGCTGATTGCGGACGTGATCAGGTTCCTAACCGACTGAACTTCGCCGCGAAAACTTGTCAGCCTCGTGGCGGATCCTGGCTGATGCGATGAATTGATCTGTACTCATACGACCGTGAACTAGCTATTGCTAGATCACGCTTGCAATAATATTGATGCTCATTGCTACAATCGCGATGTTGAAGATAAAGGCCAGAACGCCATGAATTAAAGTCAACCGACGCATGGATCGCGTCGACGTTGTTACATCCGAAACCTGAGAGGTCATGCCAACGACAAACGAGTAGTAGGCGAAGTCCAAATAATCCGGCGCTTGCTGCCCTGGAAATGACAATCCACCTGCCTCTGACGTTTTACCGCGGCGATGATTTTCGTAGTAGCGTCGAGCATAGTGGAACGCAAACACGGTCTGGATCAGCAGCCACGACGAAATCAACGCACCTATGGAGAGGGCGAGGTGCCATGCTCTTGGCCAGAACGCGAGCCCTTTCAGGGTGCTCACGATGAATCCGATGGCCACTATGCCTGCGCATGCCGCACTTACCACGAACAAGAAGATCACGTAACCGCTTTGATCCTGGCTGCGTGCATGGTCACGGGTCATGTTGGCGTCAGAGCGTGCCATGAGCGCCCAGGCCAAGCCAAGGTACAGCAGGGCACCCAGATCCCAGCTTACAAGCACTCGCGTTTGCGACGATATCCAATTCGGCTGCGCCAGGAATGCGGCAATCGCTATCCCAAGCGCTAACGCAAGCCTCTGTACCGCACTGAAGCGAATTAGCCACGCCAAATTCCAGATGCTAGCCATAGCCTATGCCGCCCGAGAGGGTGATCACCTCGAATAAAAGCCCTATTCTAATAGGCTATGGGTATTTAGCTGTGTTTGAGCAATTACGGTTCAATTCCTCACGGAACCGTATAAGTGCGGTGCGCAGCCCGCTAGCGCTTGCCGAGCCGCTTAGCATTTGCCGTCGCCCTCGAGCTTATCGGCTTGAGTCCGCGTTGAGCAAGCCGAGCAACAGAGCCGGTGAGTTGCGAGCCCATAGCGGCCGACTGGGCCATGGTGCGAACGAGTTTAGCTTGCCGCGCCATGGATTGGCCTGGAGTGCGACTTGTGGCAAGCGTCGTCAAGGCCATCGCTCCGCTCAGCATCTGTTGAACTGCTTTAACCCCAAGCTGCGGGCCCGTCCTCATCATCTGCGCGGTCATGGCCTGGACCGATTCGGCAGCGGCCTCGATCTTTTCCTGTCCCATCAAAGTAAACTCACGGCGATCGTGTGCGTTCGGCTTCGGGCCAGCCGCAGCCATACGACCCATGCGGTGGCCGATTACTTGTGCAGAGGCCAGCATCATCTCACCGGTTTTCAATGCCAGGTCGGCCCAGATCACGAACGGATTGACGAACGAATGGCGGGTTCTGTTTCGCTTCATTCTTGTTTCCTATATTGGGGTAGAACGCCTAAAAGTAACAGCTATTCGTGTTTAAGGAGAATTAGGAATTCGATCTCCGTTACGAAGTGAATAATTGCGCCGGACGTTCCATGGCGCAACGGGAACCTGCATATTACACGACGTCAGGCTTTATTCCTGGGTATGTAACAAATTCACCATACGTCTAAAGCGTCTGCGTTGGTTATTGTCTGGTTGTCATGTAGCGGCGCTAGCGACTATACGGCGGCGAACATTACTGATTTGTCGATAATATTAGGAAACACTTGGTGCTTTGAAGGATGATCTGACGAGTTTGGGTTTTGCTGGATGGCCAGCAGATCCGCTTCGATGCGCGGCTGGTTGTTCACCGCGCTGGAGTGGCTTTTTGGATGTACCGGTGCGTTTCATGTGGCTCCGCACCCGTTCGTCTGGATTGAGTTCCGGCGCATAACCCGGCACGTAATGCAATTGCAACTTGCCGTTGAGGGATTCGGTGTAGGCGCGCACCTTGGGACCTTTGTGGGCCGGTAGTCTATCGAGGATCAACTCGAGCGGCTTCTTGCGGTATTTCATCAACTGCCGCAAAAAATCGACGAAGCGCTTGGCGTTCAACCCGCCTTTGTAGGGCGTGAACCCAAACGCGCCTTTGGCATTGACCGCAGAGGCCGCCGATATCGATTCCCGCTGACCGGGCACCTTTACCTCGGGCGTCTTGCCCTTGACACTCAGGTGCGTCCTTGCACCGCGTCGGCACGAAAGCCCGATCGTCCCAGAAGTAAATCTCGGCAGCGCGCGCACGCGCGCCCTTGGCAATGTCCGGATACACCTCGCGTTGCCACTTGGCAATCGCCACTGGATCGCGCTGGTAGGCACACTGCAAGGGCTTCTGCGGCTTCAGCGCCCATTTCGCCAACAGCATCCCGACCGCCGTCAGACCTAGTGGCACACCAAACTCCCGGTCAATCAGTTTCTGCACAATCTTGCGCGTCCACAGACTAAAGTCAAATCCATGTTGCCTCGGATCCTTGCTGTTGACCCAGCGGAATACTTGACGCTCCTGCGCCGCCGTCAACGTCCGCGGCCGCTCCGTGCCCTGGGTACTCTTGAGCTTCTTCAGCCCGTTGCCGCGTCCTTGATCTTTGGCAACCCCTTGTAAATGCTGGTGGGCGCAAATCCCTACGAGGCCATCGCCGCCGTCGCGCTTTCGCCTTCGTGACCCCGCCTCACCGCCCTCTCGCGGATCGTCTCCAGTGTCTCGTGATCCAGCGTGCGTCCGTCTATCTTCATATCCTTCGACTAATCTATCATCAAATAGTCCCCATAATGTCAACTAATATTATCGACTAATCGGTAATTACGCCCCGATGGACAGCCGGTACCAATGGATGTTTGGGCAAATAGCCACTAATGGCATCGCGCTCGACCCGGATTCTAGCGTGATGGCCCGCTATGCTACGCAAGACGATCTTGAGTTTGCCGTTGGCAATGCAGCAATGAACGTGGATGCAGTGCTTGTGGGATGTCGCAAAAACCTTCGACTTGCCTGTCAAATTTGCACCCGTTTATTCACCTTGAATATGCTCTAATGGGAAATCTCGGTTAAACGGCAGCTCAGACCGCGACATGCGCACTGCCCACCGGTGGGGTATCACGCGCCTCGGTCTACTGCAACCCTGATTTCTGTCGGCGGATCTCGTTCCGCTTCATCTCGATGTAGTCGGCTTGATCCATCTCATGCAGCTGGACTGCGTAGCGCTCTGTAGCGGCATGCCAGGCATGGATACGCCTTTCGGTCTGCTCCGCCGGCGGCAGCGAGTAGGCGGCGAGGTAGGCGTCGATTGCTAGAAAGTAACGCATCGTGTTGCGCTCAACCAACCCGAGCATGCCGCCGATGTATACCGGCCTGCCGCCGGCCTTGCGGTTGACGAAGCTGAAGCCGACTTTCTTTCGACCGGCCGTGCTTAAGTAGGCATATATGGCCATTCGCGCCACCAATCCGTAGCGGTACGAGTACGACATGTGTATGAAACTGCGGCGCGCATCGATAGGTACCGCTTCCAATTGAATCCTGTAGTCCCAGGTCCCAAGTGGCCCTTGGTCTCCATTGAGCTGCACCTGCAGGTAGTCGGCCGACGCGGCAGCTACGCGGGAGGAAAGTTCGAGTTTATAGACATCTTCCACGTGCTGGTCGAACTTCTTGCCGACGGCCAGCGACAGCTTGTTTGCGCCCCTAGTTCCGCTTGTCGTGCAGCCCTTGACGTTGAGGTGTAGGATCAGAATGTCGCACCAATGATCGACGGATTGCAGGGCCTGCTGGGCCATTGAGAATGGATGTTCGTCGACCGAATAGACATCGCCCTTCAATTCTCCAGAGGTCTGCGTCGACTCAAGGTACAACGGCCTACCAAATTGGTTGTGGGCTAGGCGCGCCTGCAACTCGCTGTAACGCCCCCGCAACGAAGCGGCGTCATTCGCATGGGCGAAGCTAATCGCCAGTGAACCGAGCAGCAATGCGAACGCGAGGCGTAACACGTACGAGGGTGGAGAGAGCGGGCATTGTGGATGTCGTTCATCGCAGGCCTCCTCATCGGGCGAGAGAGTCACAGCCAATATTCCCACATTCGCCCGAACAGCTCTTTTAGTCGAATACTGAGCGGCCGGCGTTTCCATTCCGCGAGTGTGATGGACTTCGAGCCCGCCAGATCCCTTTCGAAGGCCGTCCGCATCCGTTCACCGAACTTAGCTCCCAGGACCACTACGTTGACCTCTTGGTTGTGAAGAAAGCTGCGCCAGTCGAGGTTGGTGGAGCCAACCGTCGACCAGACGCCATCGATCAGCGCCGTCTTCGAGTGAAGCAACACGTTGCGGCGCTCATATAGCTTCACGCCACCGCGCAACAGCCGATCGTAGTGGGCCCGCCCGGCGTGAAACACGAGCCAGGAATCGGTCGCGCTCGGCAACACCATTTTGACTTCGACACCGCGAGCGACAGCGGCAATCAGCGCGTCCACTAACTGCGGGTCCGGGACGAAATAGGCGTTCGTCAGCAGGATCTCGGACTCGGCACTATTAAGCGCCGAAATGAATGTCGCGTAGATCAAGCTGAACGATTCCTCGGGCGCGCTAGCGATGGCGCGGATGATCTCCTTCCCCTGCACGCTCAAGATTGGGAAGTAGTTGCGTGGCGCAAGCGGCTCGCCTTTCTGCCGGACCCATGTCTCTATGAAGAGTTTCTGCAGATCGGCGACCACCGGGCCATTCACCTGCAGGTCGGTGTCGCGCCACGGCAATTTGTCCGTATTCTTTGGCGACTTCTTGGGCTTACTGAATGACCCGCCCGAGTATACGCTGCTGATGTTGATGCCGCCGAGGAAGGCAATCTCGCCATCGACGATCAGGATCTTGCGGTGGTCGCGCTGATTCACGCTCCAACCGGCTTTGGTGGTGAGCGGGTTCACCGGGTTGAATTCCAATACGTTGATGCCGGCATCAACTAAACGAGCGAAGAACTCGTGGGGCGTGCGGAGGGTGCCGACGCTGTCGTGGATGAGATTGACCTGGACGCCTTGCTTCTGCTTGCCGATCAGCGCATCGGCGAATTTGCGGCCGATCTCGTCGTCTTCGAGGATGTACGTCTCCATGTTGATGTGGTCGCGCGCACCTCGAATTGCCACGAACATTGCCGCGTATGTCGCCGGGCCGTCTTCGAGCAACACTGCGGCGTTACCGGTCGTGAGCGGGCGACCGGCCAACTCTTGTTCGACGGCGAGGTGCCTATCGAAGATGCTAGTCTCGCTAGCGCCAGCCTTCAGCTTGTCAAGAATTGCCTTGCTCTGACTTGGCGAGAGAATGCGAAGATTAGTGCCTTCCAGCTGGACCGGTGCGCGCGGCCTGGCCATGTCCGGCACGATGACGGGCAGCGAACTACAACCCACCAATGTGACGAGGGTTAATAGCGAAACACATCGTACCTGAAGGCCCAGAACCCACTCCATTCGAACTCCTTGCAGTTGCTTTATCAACATAGCTATTCGCGCCGAATCGCTAAGCTAACCGTGCCGGTGGAGCAATTAGCTGCGCGATGTGTCGGTGCCACCCGTGGTGGCCTTTGGCTCAGCGCGCAGCGGTCATACGTCAGACTATGCTACCCACGTCATTAGTTAAGAGCAATGCGCCTTGCTGGTCAAGCGCGATATTCACCGTCGGAATGAGTGAGGTCCGCGGTGGCAGCAGCGTGGGCGGTGGCCCTGTGCCGGCCGCAGGCGGCGAGAGCCAACATTACAGCAACCAAAGGTCGGCGTACCGCCCTCAGCGATAAGCAGGAACGAGCATTCACAGGCGTCCCATCAACAGCAGAACGACGATAACGATCACCACTAACCCCAACCCACCACTGGGTCCATACCCCCAGCCCTTGCTGTGCGGCCAACTCGGAATGGCACCGATTAGCATCAGAATCAGAACGATTAATAGTATAGTTCCCAAGCTCATTTGTTTCTCCTCGAAGTTGCGTGAGTGATTTCAGTTCCCTGCTGAGGGAACTGCCGGTGTGGTTAGGCTATAACTGTAGAGGAGATTAACATACGTAAGTTCATAGACGTCCTTTCGATCGGAAAATCATGGTTTGGTCCGCCGCGAGGCGCCCGGGCCCAAACCAGCACGACTTGATATATCGCACTCGGCTCTTAAACAAGTAGGCGAATGCCGCGCACAGGTCAGTTCGATAGCGAACATAAAGGCAATATTTTGCTAGGTGTACGCATGAGTGTGGTCTGCAAGAATTCAACCAGCGACGACGGGGATGTCAGCCTTGTGCGATGTCCCGTTTCAGTCTTCTACTCAATTTGGATGTTTTAAGCAATTTGTCATGAAGACAGGGTCCGTGTTCAGCTTCAGTGTGTGTCTGGAAATGACCGATTCCTCTTCGCTAAGAATGATCTACGCCGACACTTTACTGCCGATCGCAATGATCCGAATTGCGGGGCTGAATTGGCCACCGCATCAAGCTTAATGCCAGTCCAAACCAATAGCTCGCATACCCGTTGTCGGATCAGGGATGGCGTGTTTGCCGATACCACCGGTAATAATGCGGGCATCCAGTCCACGCAAGGTGACAGGAAGCAACCCGCTCTCGATCACAATGCAATAGACAAAGAGTTCTTACGCTTCCACAGCCTGTAGTGAGTTTCTATTGACCCGGCATAATAAAGTATGAACTTTATTGAGACGAGTTTGTCTGAATTGCATGGACAAAGAAGACGCACGATATCAAACATTGGAACAGTTGCATGAGCGGCGTAAACACGTAATTCGGCTGCATCGAAAGGGGCACGGTGTGATGAGCATCGTAGAGCTGAGCGGGCTGAGTTACCCTGCGGTGCGGGCGGTGATTGACCGGTACGCGGAAGGGGGGGTGGGCGCCATCAAACCGGGCGC